>NZ_JBHTXX010000002.1:0-79747 GCF_042791415.1 Arthrobacter sp. NPDC056691 | reverse complement strand
CCCGAACCGGTTGCGCTTAAACGAGCAAAATAAATGGGATGCGTACGACGGCGGGAGGTCCCGCCGTCGTCCGCTTTCCTTCAGTGCGTTAGGGCTTTTAGTGCCATAGCCCGAGGGCGAATTCGGCAATCACCGTGGACAGCAGGAACGATGCGGTGACGGCCACCAGGCCCACTGGGATGATCTTCCACCCGATGTTTTTCAGCAGCGGAATGTCCTTGCCCAGGGACAGGCCGGCGAGGGTCAGCATGACCGTGGCGATCGAGAGGAAGTCGACCGACTTGATGGGGCCGTTCAGTGCTGCGGCGCCGAAGAACCAGGGGCTGGAGATGTAGGCGCCGATGGTGGTGATGTAGACGATGGCCGAGATCTTCTTGGTGAGCTTGGCCAGGGCAATGCTGACGAGGACGAGGGCCAGCATGATGGCGTACCCGGCGACGATGGTCAGGCTGAATCCCTTGGCCGCGATTGAGGCGGTGCCGATGCCGAGGACGGTCAGAACCGACAAGGACAGCCACAGCGGCAGGTGCATGGCCGCCGAGGATTCGGCAACCCGTTCGCGGAACCGGCGGTTTTCCTCTGCCTGGGCTGCTTCCCGGGCGGAGTCCGCATCGCCGAGCTCCGTGTCCGCGGTTCCGCGGGTCTCAGCAACGGACTGGGAGTCCGCGCGCTGTGACGGTGCGCCGGCAGTGACCGCGGCCTCCTCCCGGGTCTGCCTGCGGGTGAGGACCCGGTAGAAACGGTCCGCGAGCGGCAGGGCGAGGTAGATGCCGACGTAGACGCCCAGGATGGTGGTGATCAGGTTGGAGATGGCCGCCATCCCCAGGATGGCCTCCTGGTCGCCGGGGTAGGCGGCGATGATGCTGGCTGACGATGCCGCCATCATGGACCCGGACCCGACGCCGGCACCCATGGCCAGGGCGAGCGGGTCGAAGATCTTCCAGTTGGAGATGAGGGAGGTCAGCAGCGTGATGTACACGGCGCCGAACAGGGTGCCGAAAACGTACATGGCCAGGACGCCGCGGTACTGGTCCGAGTCCGGGCCGTATTTTTCGGAGACCATGGCGAAGGACGGTTCGCGGTCGAGGGAGAACGTGGCCCCGACGGTCGCCTTGCCCATGCGGAGCAGTACGGCCAGCGGGAGGGCCAGGGCGATGGTGCCCAGCAGGTGGCCCACCTCCTGCAGCAGCAGCGCCGGGCCTGCCTTGAGCAGGGTGGGAAGGCTGGGCCCGATGTTGAATGCCAGCCTGGCCACCAGGAGCAGAACCGCGACACCCACCAGGGCGGCCGCGACCCGCTGCAGGTCCAGGCCCAGGGGCTTGAACTTCTGGACCGAGACAAGCAGGCCGAGGATCAGGCCCCAGACCATGGGGAAGATGACGATCGCGCCGATGCCGACGTCGATCTTGGCCTGACCGATCAGCTGAACCGCCAGCGCAATGACAAAGGCGAGTGCTGCGACGGGAAGCGTGAGCCGGGCGCCGGCCCTGTCGGTCCGCGCGGGTTTTGTGCTGGTGCTCATGATGTGCCTTCCTGTGTGACGGTCTGACGGCGGTAGGCCGCTCCGATCAGGCGTGCCCGTTCGGTGGGGGTGGTGGCCGCGGCGGCGACGGTCCAGGCCAGCGCGGTGGCTGCCTCGAACATCACGGCGTAGGCCTCCGGGGAGTCTGCCAGTGCGGCAAAGGCGTGCGAGTGGATGGGGACGTCCGCGCCGGGAATGCTCAGCCAGGGATGCAGGCTCGGGATGACCTGGGAGATGTTGCCCATGTCCGTTGAGCCGCCGCTGATACCGGCTGAGGGCGAGGTGTCCTTGCCAAACACGTCCATGGCCTCGGTCCAGTGGGCCGCCACGGCGTCGTCCTGGATCAGCGGTTCATAGAGCGGTTCCGTGTCCTCGATGGCCAGCGTGGTGCCGGTGGCCAGGGCAGCGCCTTCAAAGCAGCGGCGGACGCGCTCCAGCAGCGCTTCGTATTCCTTCAGGGTGAAGGCCCGGCATTCAAACTCCACCACCGCCCGTTCCGGAATGATGTTGGTGACGTGGCCGGCCTCTGCGACGTACATTGCGATGCGGTGGTCACCGGGGATCTGCTGGCGCAGCAGCCCCACGGCCACCTGGCTCAGCACGGCGGCGTCGGCGGCGTTCACGCCCTGGTGCGGGGCCGCCGCCGCATGGGCTGCCTTTCCCGTGAAGGTTGCCCGGTACCGGCCCACGGCCTGGGCGCTGGTGCCCGCGGGGTTGTACGTCACCCCGTCCTGGACGGGATGGACCATCAGGGCCAGGCCGACGCCGTCGAACGCGCCGCGTTCCAGCAGGAGCGCCTTGCCGCCGCCGTGTTCCTCGGCGGGCGTTCCGATGGCCTTCAGGGTGATGCCCAGTTCATCGACGAAGGGCCGCAGCGCCAGGGCGGCGGCGACGGAGGCGCCCGCGATCAGGTTGTGTCCGCAGGCGTGCCCGATGTCCGGCAGCGCGTCGTATTCAACGCAAAGGGCCACGGTGAGTTCGCCATTGCCGGCGCTGGCGGTGAAAGCTGTGGGGAGGCCGCGGGTGCCGCGCTCCACCTCGAAGCCGCCCTCGGCCAGCAGGTCGGCCGCCGCGCCGGCCGAGTGGATTTCCTCGAAGGACACCTCCTTGAGGGCGTGGATGTGTTGCGCCATTGCCAGGGCCCGCGGTTTCCACTGTTTGACGCCCTCGGCGAGCGCGGTGCGGAGGGCGGGTGTTTCTGTCGGTTCCATGTACATGCCTGCCCTAGTAGGAGAGGGACGGGAAGGGGGCGCCTGCTGCACGGGTCGGCACCCAGATGGCTTTGGTCTGTGTGTACTCGTCCAGGACGCCGGGACCGGAGGAGCGGCCGTGGCCGGAGTCCCCGAAGCCGCCGAACGGAACGGCCACGTGGATGGTTTTGTAGGAGTTGATCCAGAACGTGCCGGCCTTCACCTCGCGTGCCACGTGGTGGGCACGGGAAACGTCCGAGGTCCACACCGCGCCGGCGAGGCCGAAGTTCGTGTTGTTGGCCCGGGCAATGGCCTCGGCCTCCGTGTCGAAGGCGTCGGCCCCGACGACGGGTCCGAAGACTTCGGTCGTTTCGAGCCGGTTCTGGGGTGTCACGCCGTCGAGCAGGGTGGGCATCACCCAGTGGCCGCCGGCCAGCGGCGAGCCGGCCAGAGCGTCGGGGAGCGTTCCGCCCGTGACCCGGCGTCCGCCGTCGTTCATTCCAGCCTCGATGAGCGAGGTGACGGTGGCGAACTGCCGGGCCGTGATGATGGGGCCCACCTCGGTGTCCGCGCTCAGCGGGTCGCCGACGCGCAGCCGGGCGGCTTTGTGGGCCACCAGCTCCACGAACCGGGCGTGCACACTGCGCTCCACCAGCAGCCGCGACCCGGCGACGCAGGACTGCCCGGCGCCGGAGAAGATCGCGGCGATGGCGCCGTCGGCGGCGCGGTCCAGGTCGGCGTCCGCGAAGACTATGTTGGCGCTCTTGCCGCCGAGTTCCAGCAGCGCGGGCATGCCTGCCTGCGCGGCAGCGACAGCCACCCGGCGTCCGGTGAGTACGGAGCCGATGAAGCTGACCTTGCCGACGCGCCGGTCGCTCGTGAGGGCCGCGCCTACGGTCTGTCCCAGCCCCGCCGCAACGTTGAAGACGCCTGCCGGCAGGCCGGCCTCGTGCGCCAACTGGGCGAGGCGGATGGACGAGGCGGGCGTGAATTCGCTGGGCTTGATGATCACTGCGTTGCCCGCGGCCAGGGGCGCGGCGGAGTTCCAGCCGGCGGTGAAGAGGGGTGCGTTCCACGGGGTGATGGCGACGACGACGCCCCAGGGGACGCGTTCGGTGTAGGTGTGCCAGGGGCCGGGAACGGGAATGGTCTGGCCGGTCAGCTTGTCCGCCCAGCCCGCGTAGTAGCCGAACATCTCGGCCACCTTGGCGGCTTCCACCCGGGCGTCGCGGATGGGTTTTCCGGTGGTGGCGGACTCGAGGATGGCCAGTTCCTCCGCATGCGCCTCAACCGTGCGGCTGACGTTGCGGAGGATGGCTGCACGTTCGAACCCGTTCATGTCGCCCCAGGTTTTCGCCCCGGCGACGGAGCTCTCCAGGAGGGCGTTGGCGCCTTCGGTGCCGGGATCGGCGTAGGTGGCGAACTGTTCGCCGGTTGCCGCGGCGGTCAGCGTGATGTTCTCGCCGCTGCCAGGGACTGTCCTGCCGTCAAGGAATGCTCCCAGCCCGGCGGGGAACGCTGCGTCCAGGACCGCCCGGGCGGTGGCCGCTGAGGAGGAGGTGGGTGCTGTGGTGGTGCTCAATGTGGTGGTCCTCTGGTTGGTTTCGGTTAGGGGCCCGTCTTGCTTAGGGACTGGTCAGGCGACGGCGGTTGTGCCGTTTTTGGTGCCGGGCGCGCCCGCGGGGGTGATGGCCGGGGCGACGGTCCGCGCGATCTCGGTGAAATCCGCGCGCGGTCCGAGGGCGGCCAGGGCTTCCTGCCATTGGCCGGCGACGGCGGCCAGCAGCGCCGGCTTTTCGCCGATC
Source organism: Arthrobacter sp. NPDC056691 (assembly GCF_042791415.1). NCBI lineage: Bacteria > Bacillati > Actinomycetota > Actinomycetes > Micrococcales > Micrococcaceae > Arthrobacter > Arthrobacter sp. NPDC056691. The sequence continues at coordinate 75,230 of NZ_JBHTXX010000002.1, read as the reverse complement.
CGGACGGCGACGTCAACAGCAAGGGCAGCGTCGCGGGCCATGAGTCCCAGCGAAAAACCGGAATCATGGGTTCCGGAGAGCACCCAGTTGGGGTACATGTTGGCAGAGACTTTACTGCCGCCGGAGGCTTCGCTGATGCTTGCTGCCGCCTTTGCCGGATCGATGCCGTAGGCCTTGGCGACTCCCAGGGCCTCGCCCACCGAGACCAGGTTGGCCGCCGCCAGGACGTTGTTAAGAAGCTTGACGACGTTGCCGCTGCCGGGCCCGCCGATGTGGTTGTACTTGCCCCCGGTGAGTGCCAGCAGGACGGGTTCGGCGGCGGCCAGGGCCGCGTCGGTTGCCCCGACGAAGGCGCTCAGCGTTCCGGTTGAGGCGCCGTCGCGGCCACCCGAGACCGGGGCATCCACGAACGCTGCGCCTTGCGCGGCGGCGCGTTCGGCCATCTCCTTGCTCGTTGCCGGTTCGGAGGTGGTGGTGTCGATGATCGCGACGGTTCCCGGTGACGCCAGGAGCTGGGGCACGGTGGCCTCGACGACGCTCGCGGCGGGCAACGAGAGCACCGCGTAGGGGATGCCGGCGAGAGCCTGCACGCTGGCGGTGGTGGCGATGCCGGCGTCGGACGCGGCGTTCCGTGCAGCCTCGGAGGGGTCGAAGCCGGTGACCTCCCAGCCGGCCTTGTGGAGCGTGGCCGCCATCGCCCCGCCCATGGAACCGAGGCCGATGACGGCGATGCGGCGTTCGGTGCTGGTGTTCATAAAGTTGCTCCTTGACGAAGAGTAAGTGGGGTTGAGTGAGGCAACTGCGGGTCAGTCGAGGTAGATGTCGAGGTCTTTCCACAGCTGTTGCGTGCGGCGGATGGCTGCGCGGCTGCGCTCTGGCTGTGCGGCCTCCATGCCCGCGAGCAGGCCGTAGACCAGCGAGTTTGCGGCGGTGACGGACTGGAAGAAGGAGATTCCCTCAGAGGCCACCACCAGGAGGTGGTCGGCGACGGCTGCGAGGCGGCCGCGGCGCATGTCGCTGATGGCGATGACCTTGGCGCCCGCCTGTTTCGCGGCTTCGGCCGTGACGATGATCTGCCGCATGGAGCGCCACATGTTGATGACCACCAGGACATCCCCGGGCCCAAGGGCGTTGGCACTGGAGGCGAGGTGCACCGCGCCGCGGTTCTCGAGGGTGATGGGGTATCCCATGGTGGAGCCCAGGTGGGCCATCACGCTGGCGGGTCCGGCGAACGAGCCCAGCCCGACGACGGTGATGGATCTGGCCGCGGCCATGGTGGCGATGGCTGCCTCGGCGTCGTCCGCCGTGTTGGAGTCCAGCGTCAGGCGGAGGTTTTCGATGTCGTGGTTGAGCGCGTCATGCAGGGGACTGCGGTGTTCCCCGTGCTCGGTCAGGGTGTCCTCGGTGGAGATCATCACCAGGTAGCGGGACCGCAGTTCGCGCTGCAGGTCCGGCCAGCCCCGGTAGCCCAGGTGCTGTGCCGCGCGGACCACAGTGGAGTTGTTGACGTCGGCGCGCTGGGCGATCTCCGCGATGTCTGCATACGAGGAAAGCTGCGGGTTGCGGGCGATCACATCGACCACCCGGCTCTGGGCTTTGGACAGCGGAACGTCCGGAAGCGCGTCGCCGAGCCACGCATGGGAGCCAGAGGCAGCGCCGGTTCCGGTGCTGGCTTCCAGGCCGGCGGTGTTGGGGTTCAAGTCAGGCCTCTTTCTTTGTCGAACAGGATCTGTGGCCTGCGCGGCTCTGTAACGAGGATCACTATGCAAGGCTGATTGCATCAAATGTACTCTGCAATTTCATTTGCGGAAAGTGCTTTTGGGTTTCCGGCCTGTAAAACCGGGTGCGATCGTCCATTGCAGCGGTGGCGGGACCGCGCGACCATGGGGGTATGAGCACCGAAGTACCGGGCGCCGGGGAGCTGAATCTGCCGCAGGCGTTGCTTCTGCTGGCGACGAACGAGAAGGACGGCGAGCCGGAAGTGCCGCCGAGCGTTCTCAAGGCGGCACTGTCCGGCGCCATCCTGGCCGAGCTGGACCTGCTGGGCGCGATCCAGCTGCAGGGGAAATACGTGAGGGTCGCCGGAGCCCCGCCGCAATCTGACTTCCAGCACCAGTGGGAGCTGATCCACGAGAAGTCCCGCCCGCACAGCCCGCGGCGCTGGGTTGCCATGCTGGAAAGCCGGGCCGAACTGCACCGGATCTATGAGGGGCTGGCGGCGCTCGGCGTCGTGAGCCACGTGGGCGAAAAGCATCTCGGCGTCTTCAGGACCACCCGCTATCCGGAGAAGGACCATGCTCCGGAAGCGGCCCTTCTGGCGAGGATCGAAAGCATACTCAACGGATCGCCGTCGGACGCCAGAACCTCCGCCTTGATTGGCCTGCTGCACGCGGCAGGGCTGATGGACAAGCTTTTTCCGGGGGCCAGCCCGGCCCGGCTCAGGGAACTGACCGGTGAACACTGGCCGTCCCGTGCAGTGCGGGATGAGCTGCGCATGATCCGGCTCGCGGAGGCGGAAGCCGCCACCTGAGCGGATACTTGCAGGAAACTCAGCCTGCTGATTTACTTCGTGCACGGTTCCTTAAGCAAACGGGTCCGAGTGCTGTAGCGCGCGGCTATCGGGGGAGCACCGGTCGGAGGGGTAATGCCTGGGGAACATCGTGACGACTTAGTGACACAGTCACTGCTGCTGGATGAGATCGGCCAATCGGTGATCGGCATGGACGGCGACTGGCGGATCACATACTGGAACCGTGCGTCGGAACGCCTGTACGGGCTCGGCCCGGACAAGGTTCTGGGGATGAAGATCACGGATTTGGGAATCGTGGGCGGGGCTGAGGCACGGGGCGAGGGCGCCACCGACCTGGAGATAGCGCACAGGGTGGCCCGCGGCGAGGACTGGGCCGGTGAACTTTGGGTACGTCACTGTACGGGACGGGAGTTCCCGGTCCACGTGACAGTCAGCCGGATCAGGGGGCGGCACACGGTGCCGGTGGCCGTGGTGGCGATCTCGAAGGACATCACCGACAGAAAGCACACGGAGGCCATCCTCCGCAGGCTCTCGGCCATGGTGGAATCCTCCGGGGATGCCATCATCGGCGCTGACCTCACCGGGAAGATCACCAGCTGGAATGCGGGGGCGGCAAGGATGCTCGGTTGGAGCTCCTGGGAAGCCGTGGGACAGACCCACCGGCTGATGACCGCCGACGACGGCGCGTACTTCGGCGCGGAAGTCACGATCCGTCCGGGAGGCGGGGCGTTCGTCACCGGCGTGGAGGCCCGTTGGCGCTGCAAGGACAGCACTGTCATCGACGTCGACCTTACGGTGTCTCCTGTCTACGATCAGGACGGGATCCAGGTGGGGGCATCCGCCATCGCCCGGGACATCACGGAGATCCAGCGCCTCAAGGCAGCAGCCGAGGCGGAGCGGGAGCGGCTCCTGGCCGCCCAGGAGATGGCCCATGTTGGCAGCGTTGAGCACACGATTGCCACCGGGGAAACCTGGCACTCGGAGGAATTCGACCGGATCCTGGGCCTGTCCGCCGGGGACCGGAAGGACCGGGAGTCCATCCTGGCAGTAACGCACCCCGAGGACCGTGACCAGGTCCGGCAGGTATGGAAACGTCTGGACAACGGGCTCGGCTTCGCGGACTTCGAATACCGGATCATCAGGCCCAGCGGGGAACAGCGGTGGCTGCACTCACGGATCCGGAGCATCAACAGCGCAGACGGCAAGCCGTTGCGGTTCCTTGACACAGTCCTGGACATTACGGACCGGAAGAACGCCGAACAGATCCTTGAGTGGCAGGCGCGCCATGACGCCCTGACCGGCCTGCCGAACAGGTACCTGGTGACCGAAGTCCTACAGGGTTTCCTGGACCGGTCCGCATGGCCGGTGGTGATGTTCGTCGACGTCGACCGGTTCAAACTGATCAATGACGGCATCGGCCATGGCGCCGGCGACAAAATCCTCGTGCAGCTCGGTGAGCGGCTGAAGGCGGCCGTCAGGGACGGCGACACCGTGGGCCGGTTCGGAGGCGATGAGTTCGTGGTGATCTGCGAGAACCTCCCGATGTCCGGAGCGCAGGACCTGGCCGAACGGATCAAGGGAGCAACGCGGCAGCCATTCGAGGTGGACGGCCGGCAGATTTACCTCAACGTCAGCGTCGGCATCGCCCTTGCGGACGAAGAGGACACCGCCGAGTCGATGCTGCAGGGCGCCGATGCCGCCATGTACCGGGCCAAATCCGCAGGCGGGGATTCGTCAGCGATCTATGACGTGCACATGACCGGGCGGGCCACGGGGCGTCTCGACCTGGAGTCCGATTTGCGGCTTGCGCTGGAGCGCAATGAGCTGTCCCTGAACTACCAGCCGATCATCGACGTCACCACGGAGGATACGGTGGGCTTTGAGGCGCTGCTGCGCTGGCACCACCATGAGCACGGCCCGATCATGCCTGACGCGTTCATCCCCATCGCCGAGGAGACGGGCCTGATCCTTCCGATCGGCACCTGGGTGCTCCGCGAGGCGATGCGCCAGGTGCAGGAATGGCGGACCCGGATCCCGGGGGCGGAAAACTTCACTGCGGCGGTGAACATCTCCGGCCGCCAGCTCGTGACCGGCGACTTTCCCGACGTCGTGGAGGCCGCCATCCGTGACACCGGCATTGATCCGTCCGCCGTCCACCTGGAGATCACTGAAACGGTCCTCATGGACCAGCCGGACCTGCCCAAGGAAACCCTGCAGCGGCTGGCCCGCCTGGGCGTCGGCCTGTCCATCGACGACTTCGGCACCGGCTACTCATCGCTGAGCTACCTCAAGTGGCTCTCGGCCCGGACCCTCAAGATTGACCGGACCTTCGTCGAGGAGCTGGGGACGGACCCGCACGGGGCCACGATCATCGAACTGGTCCTTGGCATGGCCGAGAGCCTGCGGCTTGATGTGGTCGCCGAAGGTGTGGAGACCGCCGTGCAGCTGAGCGAACTCCGCCGGCTGGGTGTTCGCCTCGCCCAGGGCTACCTCTGGAGCAAGCCGCTGCCGGCCGAGCGGATCCCGGCCTGGCTGCAGTCGCACCCGGCCAAGCTTCCCGCGGCTCTTTCCGCCCAGATCGCCGGGTTGGCCGCGGGGGAGGCGCTGCCGCGGGTCGGCTAATTCCCCCTCGGTTCCGAGTTTTTGTCCAGATAATGGCCGCTAAAGGCCCTTGAACTCGCGATACGTGGACAAAAACTCCTTCTTTAGGGCCCGACGAGACGCAAGCAAGAACGACGACGGCGGGTGGTCCCGCCGTCGTCCTTCCTTTGGTTGGAGTTTTTTGTCCAGATAATGGCCGCTAAAGGCCGGCAAAGTCGCGACAAATGGACAAAAACTCAAGTCGGTTTCCGGGCGGTTTCCGGGCGGGGTTAGCGGGAGACCGGCTCCTTTGCTTCCAGGAGCGCCAGTTCGTGGCGGCGGGGGAAGCCTTCCCAGTCGCCGGGGACGAGGCACGCGAAGGCACCGGTTGCAGCCGCGGTCCGGAGCCTGTCGGCCGGCCCGCGGCCTTCCATGAGTTCGGCCAGGTAACCGGCCACGAAGGCGTCGCCGGCGCCGACCGTGTCCACCACAGAAACGGGAACAGCCGCCCGCCGGAACACCGTGCCGTCAACCAGGGCGAGGGCACCGTCGGCGCCGAGCTTGATCACGGCCTGGGCGGGTCCCAGGGAGGCGATTTTCCGGGCCAGCTCCTCTGGTTCACCGGCTCCGACGGCGATCGCTGCCTCGTCCTCGCCGGCGAACACGATGTCCGCCAGCGGGATGATGTCGCGGTAGACGCTGCCGGCACCCTCGGCGGACCAGAGGTTGCCCCGGTAATTCAGGTCGAAGGACACCGGGACGCCGGCAGCCCGGGCCACACCTATGGCGTGCCGAAGCGTAGCCGCCGCCTGCGCTGACAAGGCGGGCGTGATGCCGCTGACGTGCAGAAGCCCGGCCCCGGAGATGAGCTCGCCGTCAATGTCAGCCGGCGCGATCCGCGAAGCGGCGCTCCCCGCACGGTAATAGCTGACGCGCTGCGCGTCCGGAGTCCGGCGTTCCTTGATCATCAGCCCGGTGGGGGCGGAAGGGTCGACGGCGATGCGGACGTCCACGCCCTCGGCGCGGATTTCGCGCTCCACGAGCTGTCCCAGGGAGTCCGCACCGACCCGTCCACACCACACAGCCTGCACGCCGAGCCGGCGGAGGCCGATGGCAACGTTGGACTCGGAGCCACCGATGCCCAGGCTCAGGGTGGAGGCATGCGCGAGCGGGCCAACCTGGTCGGCCCGCATCAGCGCCATGGTCTCGCCGAAGGTGAGGACATACGGTGCCGGGTTCACTGGGTTGCCCTGGTTCACTTGACGGCCCCCAGCTGCTCCGCGGCCTGGTCGATCAGCTCGCGCACGCGCCGCGCCCTGGCCCTGAGGTGGTGCAGGTCGCCGCCCTTGAAGGCGTCGCCCAGGAGCGGCCCGCCGAGGCTGACAGCCAGGGCGCCGGCCCTGATCCAGGCCGGCACGTCCTCGATGTTGACGCCGCCGGACGGAATCACCTCGATGTCCGGGAACGGGCCGCGCAGCTGCGACACGTAGCCGGCGCCGACGGTGGAGGCCGGGAAGACCTTGACGGCGGTGGCGCCCAGTTTCCAGCCGGCATGCAGTTCCGTGGGGGTCAGGCCGCCCGGGTAGACCGGAACGCCGCGCCCAACGCAGGCCGAGATGACACCGGGATCCGTGACGGGTGTGACGATGTACGCCGCGCCCAGGTCGAGGGCTGTTTCGGCTTCCGCTGCTTCGGTGACCGTCCCGACGCCGATCTCGAGGGAGTCCCCAAACCGCCGCCGCAGGAGGGGAAGCTCCTCCCACACGCCGGGCGTGCTGAGCGTGAGCTCGATGCTGAGCACGCCGCCGCGCTGCAGCGCCTCGATGACCGGCGCGTAATCCGAGGCATGGCTGGCCCGGAGGACGGCCACGGCCCGGGTCTCGCGGAGGACTGCGGAGGGTGCCGGCCTGGACGCAGTGCCGGGGTTTTCGAGGCGGAGCATGGGATTCCTTTGGAGTTGGCGGGCTTGCGCTAGCGGTGGAAGGGCTGGAAAGCGGAACGGACAGTGCACGACGGCGGCGCGTGCCGCCGTCGTGCACTGTCACTTTCGCCGGGGCGGGGACTACCTGTCCGTGCCGGGATTACTTGACCGTGTGGATTACTTGGTGGGGCGGGCGGCGGCCAGCTCAGCCGCCACCGAAGGGGTGGCGACCACTCCGCCGTTCGGGCGGGCGTCCTCGGGGTCGGTCAGGTCGCGGTTGACGGTCTCCGGGGAGAGCCGCGTGGCGATGAAGCTGACGAGCATGGTCAGCGACATGTAGATGGCCACCGGAATCCAGGAGTTGCTGAAGAGGCCCAGCAGCCCGGCGCAGACCATCGGGGCGATGCCGCCGCCGATGATGGAGGAGAACTCGCGGCCCAGGGTGACGCCGGCGTAGCGGTAGCGGCTGCCGAAGATTTCCGGGAAGTAGCTCATGTGCACACCCACCACACCCTGGCAGGCCAGCATGAAGCCCACGATGATCACCAGCACGATCGCCACGGGGGAGCCGGTGGTCAGGAGCATGAAGGCGGGTGCCGGGAAGAGGATCAGCGCGCCGGTGATGAGGGAGACGACGCGCCGGCGGCCGATCTTGTCGGACAGGATTCCGAAGGACACGGCGGCGACGCCGCCGCAGAGCGCACCGATGAGCAGCACCGGCGGGATGAACTTGGGGTCGGTTCCGACGACGGTGATCAGGTACGAGGCCATGAAGACCTGGATGGTGTACGACTGGGTGCTGACGCCGAGGTTCATGAGGATGACGCGCAGGACGTTGGCCTTGCCGTGCTTGGCGACTTCCCTGAGCGGTGCGGGCGGTTCGGTGCGGGCCTGCTTGATCTCTTCGAACACGGGGGATTCATCGAGCTTGCGCCGGATGATCAGGGCGGCGACGGTGACGAAGATGCTGGAGAGGAAGACCAGCCGCCAACCCCAGGTGAGCATGTCGTTCGGAGCCAGCGACTGGGCGGCGATCCACACCAGCGCGCCGAGGGCGGTGCCGGCAGCCGCGCCGACCATGATCAGCGAGGCAAGCTTGCCGCGGGTGCCGGGAGCTGCCGATTCGGTGAGCAGCGTGGCGCCGCCGGACTGCTCGGCGCCGGCGCCGAATCCCTGGGCTGCACGGCACACGCACAGCAGGACCGGGGCGAACAGGCCGATCTGGTCGAAGGTGGGCAGCAGGCCGATGGCCAGTGTGGCGCCGCCCATCAAGAGGAGGGTGACCACGAGGATCCACTTCCGGCCGAGGCGGTCGCCAAAGTGGGAGAAGAAGATGCCGCCCAGCGGACGGAACAGGAAGCCGACGGCGAAGGTGGTGAAGCTGGCGATCAGCGCAGCTGCGGGGGAAACGTTGGGAAAGAACAGTTTGCTGAAGACAAGCGCCGAGGCGGTGCCGTAGATGACGAAGTCATACAGTTCGAGGGTGGTGCCGATGAGGCCGGCGACGGCGGCCTTCCGGACTTTGCTCTGATCGACTTCCCCCGGGGGGATGTGTGCTGCTGTGGTCATTTCCATACTCCTTTGAATGGATGTCTTGCGGCCCTGAGGCGGGGGCCACGACCGCCGGGTTCCCTGGCCGAGCTTGCGAGGCTAGGGGGCGGTTGGGGTGTAAGTGATGAGTACTTTGAGGTTGGTGGGGTCGGTCACGGGTGCCGTGAGGGCGGCCGCGGCGTCTTCCAGCGGGAACGTGCTGGTGATGATGGTGGGAAGGTCCACCACGCCCGAGGATGCGAGGTCGATCGCCGCGGGGAAGGCATTCGCGTAGCGGAACGCGGTGACGAGGTCGATCTCGTAGCGCTGGAGGAACCCGAGCGGGATGCCGTCCACGGTGGGCTTGGCCTGGCCGACGACGGTGGCGCGGGTTGCCGGCGCCAGAGTCTGGATGCCGTCCGCGAGGGCCTTCGTGTTGCCGGAGCATTCGATGAGCCGGTCCATGTCCGCCAGGTCCAGCGGCGTGGTTGCGGTGTTGATGGTGCGGGTGGCGCCGAACCTGGCTGCTACTGCCAGCCGGTCGTCGTTGACGTCCGTCACGATGATTTCCGAAGCGCCCTTGGCAGCTGCGACCTGGGCCACCAGCAGCCCGATGGGTCCGGCGCCGGTGATCAGCACGCGGTGGCCCTTCCGGACCTGCGCCCGCTCCACGGCCCAGACGGCGACGGCGAGCGGTTCGATCGCTGCCCCGATTTCGGCCGGGATGGTGTCCGGCAGCCGGTGGACGGCGGCCTCGGGCACCACCACGTGGCGGGCGAACAGCCCGTCCGTGGGCGGGGAACCGAAGCAGGTTCCGGCCGGGCAGAGGTTGTAGCGCCCGGACAGGCACGTCGGGCATTCGCGGCAGGGCAGGGCCGGTTCAATGGCGACGGCGGTGCCTGCTGCGACTTTCGCGGCCGGTCCTGCGGCGATGACGACGCCGGCGCCTTCGTGGCCCAGGACTGTGGGCTGGCGCAGCACGTTGGTGCCGTTGCGGCCGTCGGCGAAGTAGTGCATGTCCGAGCCGCAGATCCCGCCGGAGCGCATTTCGACCAGCAGGTCCTGCGGGCCGAGGGCGGGCAGCGACCTGTGCTCGATGCGCAGGTCGCGGGCGCCGTGCAGCACCGCGGCCTGGGTGCCGGTGTGTAGCCCGGCGGCATTAGTTGCGGGTATGGCTTGGACGGTCATGGCGTGCTCCGTGTGGTTTGGAGGGACGGGGCGGGAGTGAGGGCGGCGTTGGCTTCCGCGATGGCGGCCAGCGGTCCGGCCGAGTGGATGATGTCGATGAACTCGCCGGTGCGTGCGATGAACTCGTCGCGTTCGGCCAGTTCCTCGCCGAGGAGATGGTGGCTACCGAGGACCTTGCGGGCGAGGTCCTGGCCCGAGCGGGATGCTGCGGCCAGTCCGGCCAGCAGACCCCGGGCGGGGTCCTCCATGGCGTGGGCCTGGGGTCCGGGATCGAACCCGGGCAGCGGGGCGACGCATGCGAGATACGCGGCGGTGGTGAGGGCCAGCAGCTGTGGCGTCCGGCCGTCGTCGAGCATTTGCAGCGCCGGCAGCGGGATCCGCTGGCGGAGTTTGACGGACCCGTCCGAGCCCACCTGGCTGGTGCGGTGGCCCAGGGCCGTGTTGCGCCAGCGGGAGAAGAGCTGTTCCTCGTAGGCGTCCACGTCCACGCCGTCCGGCACCGAGACGCTGGGCAGGTACTCGTTGCGCAGCACGGAGCGGGCGGCCAGTTCGATGGCCGGGTGCGAGACGGATTCAGGAATGGTGACGGCGCCGGTGAGGGCTCCGAGGTAGGCGATGAGGGAGTGCGTGCCGTTGAGCAGGCGGACCTTCAGTTGCTCGTAGCCGGCCACCTCGTCGGAGAACACCGCGCCGCCGTCCTCCCAGGTGGGGCGTCCGGCGATGAAGTTGTCCTCGACGATCCACATGGTGAACGGTTCGGCGGGGACAGGGATCCGGTCGCTGTAGCCGCGCTGGGACGTGACCAGGCTGCGGTAGTGGTCGGTGGTGGCCGGCACGATCCGGTCCACCATGGAGGAGGGGAAGCTGGTGCGCGTGTCAATGAAGGCCAGGGCCTCGGCGGCTTCGGCGGGCGGGAGCAGCGAGGCGAACTCGCGGACCAGCCGCTGCGTGTGGTGGCCGTTGTCGGCGAGGTTGTCGCAGCTGAGGACGGTCACCGGTTCGGCGTGGGTCCGGGAGCGCTGCTGCAGGCCGCGGACGATCTGCCCGATCGGCGTCTGCGGCGAGCCAGGGTGGGCGAGGTCGTGCCGGATCGCGGGGTCCTGCAGGTTGAGGGAGCCTGTGGCGGGCATGTAGTTGTAGCCGTTCTCCGTGACCGTGAGGGACACGATCCGCGTACCGGCGTCGCCGATGGCCCGGACCACCCGGCCCGGGTCGGCGGCGGCGGTGAACGCGTCCGTGTGGATCCGCGGAACCGAGAACTTGGAGCCCTCGGGCGAAATTTCCACCACGGTGTAGAGCATGTCCTGGACGTGCAGGGCGTCCGGGATGGCTGAGGAGCGGCTGGCGACGCCGATGATGCCCCAGTCGCCGCCGTGGGCGGTGACGGCGGCGTCGGTGTAGACGGCCTGGTGTGCGCGGTGGAAGTTGCCAAGGCCCAGGTGCACGATGCCGGCAGCCGGGGCGGCTGGCCGCCGCAGGATTCCGGGGATGGCCGCGGACAACGGGGGAATGGAGGTCATGGGTTACCAGTCCTTCATGGAGCCGTCGAGCTCCCGGGCGATGGGCAGGTAGGCCTGCTTGTAGGGGAACCGGGCGGCGGCGTCCTCGTCCACGTGCACGCCGAGGCCGGGCTCGTCGCCGGGGTGCAGGTAGCCGTCCTCGAAGCGGAAGCTGGACTGGAAGACCTCGGATACCAGGGGGTCGTAGCCCATGTATTCCTGGATGGCGAAGTTGCTGGTGGCCAGGCCCAGGTGGAGGGAGGCAGAGAGGTTGATCGGCGAGACGTCCGACGGGCCGTGCGGCGCGCCCTTGATCTGGTAGACCTCCGCCAGCGCCAGGATCTTGCGGACGTGGGAGATGCCTCCGGCATGGACGACGGCGGTGCGGATGAAGTCGATGAGGCGTTCGGTGATGAGGTGCTCGCAGTCCCAGACGGTGTTGAAGACCTCGCCGATGGCCAGCGGGACGGTGGTCTGCTGGCGCAGGGTGCGCAGCAGCCGCTGGTTTTCCGCCGGCGTGACGTCCTCCAGCCAGAACAGGTCCACGTCCTCGAGGGACCTGGCCAGCCGGGCGGCTTCGGTGGGGTTGAGCCGGTGGTGGACGTCGTGCAGGAGCTTGAGGTCCGGGCCCACGTGCTCGCGGACCCCGGCGAGGACCTTCGGGGCGTGGCGCAGATAGGCGGAGGTGTCCCAGTCCTCCTCGACGGGTCCCGCCCCCCGGCCGGCCGGCTCGTAGCTGGCGGCGCCCTTCGTGACACCGTAGACCTTGTCCAGGCCCGGGACCCCGGACTGGGCGCGGACGGCGCGGAAGCCCTGTTCGCGGCGGCGGTCCACGGAGTCGATGAGCTCGGGCAGGTCCCAGCCGGTGGCGTGGGTGTAGGTGAGGATCTTGTCGCGGGCGGCGCCGCCCAGCAGCTGGTAGACGGGGACGTCGAGTGCCTTGCCCTTGATGTCCCACAGGGCCAGGTCGATGGCGCCGATGGCGGCCATGGTTACCGGCCCGCGCCGCCAGTAGGCGCCCTTGTAGAAGTACTGCCAGGTGTCTTCGATCCGGTCGGCGTCCCGGCCGAGCAGGGCGGGGGCGAGATGGTCTCGGAGGTAGCTGGCCACGGACAGTTCGCGGCCGTTGAGGGTGGCGTCGCCCCAGCCGACGATGCCGTCGTCGGTAGTGATCTTCAGCGTGACGAAGTTGCGGCTGGGGCTGGTGACGAGGACGTCGACGTCGACGATTTTTCGGGTCATCGGGAAATCACTACATTCTTGAGTGGCTGGTTCGCGGACAGGCGGGTGATGTTTTCGGCGATCTCGAGGGCGCGGCCGCGGAAGGTTTCGGCGGTGACGCCGGAGGAATGCGGGGTCATGATGACGTTATCCAGGCGGCCGAACGGCAGCGCCGAGGGTTCGCCGCGGCCGTCGGTGCCGGGGTACTGGTACCAGACGTCGATGGCGGCGCCGGCGATCCGGCGTTCCTTCAGGGCCTCGTAGAGTGCGGCTTCGTCGACGACGGGGCCGCGGGCGACGTTGACGAGCTGCCCGTCGGGGCCAAGGTTGTCCAGTTCGGCCGAACCGATCAGGGAGCTGGTTCCGGCGTCGAGCGGGATGCTGACCACCAGCACATCGGATTCGCTGAGCGCCTCGCCCAGTCGGTCGGTGGTGCCGGTCCAGCGCAGGGAGTGTTCTTCCGCGTTGACGGATCCGCTCCGGGTGATGGCAATGCCTTCCGCGCCGAAGGCCTGAAGCAGTTTCCAGGCGGCGCTGCCGATGTGGCCGAAGCCGAGGAACGTCACCACCGCGCCGCGCAGCGTTTCCGGCTGGCGGATGTCCGGGGAGTAGACCGAGGAGGACCAGACGCCGGTGCGCAGCGCGGCGTCCTGGCCCAGCAGGTTGCGGCGCAGCGCTACGAGCACGGCGGCGATGTGCTCGGCGATGGAGCCTTCATGGTGGAAGGTGTTGGCGCAGACGGACCCGGCGGGAAGGGCGTCCGCATCGATGCCTTCGTAGCCGGCGCCGGCAACGTGCACCAGCCGGAGGTTCCGTGCCTCGGCGCCCATGGCTGCGGTGAACTTGGGCCCGACGTAGACGTCGGCGTCCTTGAGGTCGGTCAGGACGGAGTGTTCGTTCCAGCTGTCGTGCCAGGAGGCGACGGTGCCTTCGGGCAGCGCCGCCTCGAAGGTGGCGCGCTGGGGCATCAGGTTGGGGTCTGCGATGACGATTCTCATGGTTACTTTCCCTGGAGGGTCTGGCTGGCGGTGCGGGCGGCGAAGGTGGAGCCGCGCACGATGAGCTGCGAGTTGAGGTGGACCGCCTCGGTGGCGGTCGGCTTGCCGGCGATCTGTTCGAGGAGGAGTTCGAGGGCGAGGGAGCCGCTGCGGTTGATGGGGACCCGGACGGACGTGAGCCCGGGTTCGGCGGCCGCGGCGATGTCGAGGTCGTCGATGCCCACCACGCTGATGTCCTCGGGGCAGTGGTAGCCGAGGGTCCGGGCGCCGGCGAGCATGCCGATGGCGACGAGGTCGTTGTAGGCGATGACTGCGGTGGCGCCGCTGGCGACCACCGACGCTGCGGCGGCCAGGCCGCCGTCGACAGTGGCGTTCTGGTTGCCCACGGTGACCAGCTCGATGCCCCATTCGCCGCAAAGGCGGGTGATGGCAGCGAGGCGCTGCCCGTTAGCCCAGGAAGAGGCCGGGCCGGGAATGTAGGCCAGTTTACGGTGGCCGAGGGCGTACAGGTGCTCGACTGCCTGGCGGATTCCTTCGCCGGCTTCCATGAGTACGCGGGCGGCCTGGTCTGCCTCACCGTTGATGACGACCAGCGGCGCGTTGCCGGCCAGGTTGTGGATCTGGTCCGACGGGAGGCGCGGGGAGCAGAGGATGATGCCGTCCACCCCGGTGGCGAAGGCCGCGAGGTGGTCGCGCTCGCGGGCGGAGGATTCACCGGTGTCGGCGAGGACCATGCGGTGGCGTCCGTGCCAGGCCTGGTCCTGGATGGCCTTGATGAGGGCGGCGAACACGGCATTGGAGATGTCCGGGACGACCACACCGAACGTGCGGCTGCCGTTGAGTCCGGGCACGTCGTACCCGAGCTGGGTGGCGGCGTCCATGACCTTCTGGCGCGTTTCGGCGGCAAGGCGGCCGGGGTCGCCGAACGCCCGTGACGCCGTGGCGAGCGAGACGCCCGCGAGCTTTGCGACGTCCGTAAGTTTTGCCGCCATGCGGTCCTCCAGTTGCTTCGTTGAAACCCTTCTCCTCAAGTATGGAAAAACTTGTACAAGCTTGTCAAGAGTTTTCCATGAGTTGCATCACAGGACTGGGCGGAGGCGGAATCGGATACCGGGTGCGGTAATGGCGGGCGCGGGGTTAACGCAAGGACGACTTAACGCAAGAAGGACGACGGCGGGTGGTTCCGCCGTCGTCCTTTCCTCTCGTTTAGAGTTTTTGTCCAGATAATGGGCTCAAAACGCCCTTGAAGTCGCGACAGATGGACAAAAACTCCATCAGTAGGGGGCTTAGAGGTTCGCTGCGAGGTGCTCGCCTACTGCGAAGGCCCGGGTGATGGCCGAGCCCAGGGTTGCTCCGCCGCCGGGGTAGTTGTTGCGGAAAACGCCCGCGGAGACGTTGCCTGCCGCGTAGAGTCCGGGGATCGGCTGCCGGTGCCGGTCCAGGACGCGGCCGTTGAAGTCTGTGTCCAGGCCGCCTGAGGTTCCCAAGACGCCGGCGGAAATCCGGACCGCGTAGAACGGAGCCGAACTGAGCGGGGCCAGGCACGGGTTGGGGGTGTTGGCGGCGTCGCCAAGGAAACGGTCCTGCGGCGTGGCGCCGCGGTGGAATTCCGTGTCCACTCCCTTCGCGGCGCCTGCGTTGAACCGGGCCACCGTGGCGGCCAGCCCGGCGGGATCGATCCCTGCCTTGCCGGCCAGCTCGGCCAGCGAATCCGCAGCCGTCATCCATTCCGCCGGAGAGCCCGCTGGCGAGCCGGCCACCGGGTACTTCGCCAGGTACGCCGCATCGAACACGAGCCATGCCGGGTTGTTCTGCTGCCGGCCGGTGAGCGGGTCAATGGAGGCGAAGACGCGGCTGGCATCGTGGTAGTTCAGTGCCTCGTTCACGAAGCGCTTCCCGGCCGCATTGACGGTGATCGAGCCGGGGAGCGTCATTTCCACGTTGCCCATCCGGCCGGACCGCACGCCGTCGTACTCGTGCGCGGCCTCGGAAATCACCGGCACTCCCCAGATGGCTGTCATGTCGGCCACCGCGGCGCCGGCCTTCAGCCCCAGCTCCAGGCCGTCGCCCTCGTTGGACGGCGCGCTGATGGGCGTCACCGGAAACGGCAGGAACGCCCGGCGGAGCCGCGGATTCCACTCGAAGCCGCCGGAAGCGAGCACGACGGCGGCCGCTGTCGTCGTGCGGCCGGCTGCGGCGCCGCCGAGGGTCACCGTCCACCCGTCGCCGTCGCGGGACAGGTCCTCCACCGGGGCAGAGGCCGCAATCTCCACGCCGCGGTCCAGGGCGCTCGCCAGCAGCGACCCCACGAGGGCGCCGCCCATGGTCCGTACGCCCGTGGCGGCGCGCCGGGCCAGCAGCTCCGGGTCCGCCGCCCGGCCGTTAAGCCGGTCGCGTTCGGTCATGGTCAGCAGCGGAAAGTACGACGACGGCCGGATCGCCTCGGCGAGGCCCGGAAACTCCGACGGATCGAAGGCGCCGTTGTCCAGGCCGCGTCCGCCGTCGGCCGCGCCCTGCCATTCCATGTGGTAATCCGGGCGGGCGATCGGCGTCAGGGAGAGCCGGGTTTCGGCGTCGAGATAGGCGACGGCGCGCGGTGCATTGCTGACGTACCACTCCACTTCCGCCGGGGTCAGCGCATGCCCGGCGGCCGCGGTGAGGTACGCAACCCCGTCCTCATGGCTGTCCCGGTAACCGGCCTGCCGGGCGAGGTGGTTGTTGGGCGCCCACATCACGCCGCCTCCGGCAGCCGTGGTTCCGCCGAGC
Organism: Arthrobacter sp. NPDC056691; assembly: GCF_042791415.1. Lineage (NCBI taxonomy): Bacteria > Bacillati > Actinomycetota > Actinomycetes > Micrococcales > Micrococcaceae > Arthrobacter > Arthrobacter sp. NPDC056691. The sequence continues at coordinate 58,997 of NZ_JBHTXX010000002.1, read as the reverse complement.
AGCGGCGCCTTCTCGGCCACCAGTACCCTCAGCCCGGCGTCGGCCGCCCGGATCGCCGCGACCAGGCCGGCCGCGCCGCTGCCCGCGACCACCACGTCATAGGTATCCGAGATGTTCCCGGCCGGAGTGAGCAGCGGTTTTGCCGAGGGGATCACGCCGTCGCTCCAGGCATGTCCACCACGATCTTGCCCACCGGCTCGGTGCGGCTGCGCATCAGTTCGAAGGCCTGGTGCAGGTCCTCGAAGCGGAACCGGTGCGTCATCAGCGCGCGGGCCTGGTCCCGGTGCCGGGCCAGCAGTTCCAGCCCTGCCGGGATGAGGTTCAGGCTGTTCCGGCTGCCCAGCAGGTCGATCTCCTTGAAGGGGATGGCGTTCATGGGGACGGCCGCGGTCCGCGCCGAGATTCCCACCTGGACCACCCGTCCGGCGCTCGCCACCAGGCGGACAGCGTTCTCCAGCGAGGACGGAACGCCCGTGGCCTCAATGACCAGGTCCGGCCCGGACGATTCCGTCAGCGCATCCAGCCGGAGGGCCTGGTCCGCGCCGGGAAACTCCGCGCCAGGAGAGACCAGCAGCGTGTCCACGGCGCCAAAGGCAGTGGCCAGCTCGAGCCGGCCGGGCTCGGTGTCGGCGCAGACCGCCCTCACGCCGAGATCCGTCAGGTACAGAGTGGCAAGCAGCCCGATCGGACCGCTGCCGAGCACCAAGGCCGTCTCGCCGGAAACCGGCCGGCCCCGGTTCACCGCCTGCATGGCGATGGACGCAGGTTCTGCCATGGCTGCGAGATCCAGTTCCAGGCCGTCCGGCACGGGGCGCAGCTTCGCCACCGGCACACTGAGCAGCTCCACAAGTGCGCCGTCCGAATAGCAGCCGATGCAGCCGATGTTCTCGCAGACGTTGAACCGGCCCAGGCGGCACGGCCGGCACTGTCCGCAGTAGATCATCGGGCTGACGGCAACGCGGTCACCGGCGCGGATGCCGGCGTCGTTGTGTCCAATGGCCTCGACGGTGCCGGAGAATTCATGGCCCTGGATGACGGGCAGCCCGGCCGGATAGTCGTCCTCCCAGATGTGCAGGTCGGTGCCGCACAGGGTGACGTTGTGGACGCGGACCAGGGCATGCCCGGCTTCGAGGGCCGGCTCCGGGACGTCCTCATACCGGATGGTCTCCCTGGCGACGGTGCGCGCGATCAGCATGACGCGCTCCTAGTTCCGTGCTGCGACGGCGTTGGCGCCTGCGTCGGCACCAAAGACGATGTTCCACTGCCGGATACTGCGCTGCGCCACGAGGCCGTTGCGGTAGAACGGGTCCTGATCCATCAGTGCCTCGACGTCGGCCTTCGAGCCAGCCTCGATGATCAGCAGCGCGCCCGGATCCTCCTCCGGCCCGAACGGCCCGCTCTTCACCAGGGTGCCGACGTCGAACTGCTCCTGCAGGAATGCCACGTGGCGGGGGCGGTGTTCGTCCCGGCCTGCGGACGAGTTGGCGGTGTAGGCGTAGGTGACGGCAAATGTTCCCATGGGTGGGTCCTCTTCGTTGAGCTGGTGGATGTTCCTTCCATGGTCGCCACCGGGATTGTGCCGCGTCCAACACTTATTTGGTCAATGAGTATGTACAGAAAGCACATAATGCACGACGCCGGGAGGCCGGGTTGGTGCCTCGGCCGGCTTGGGTGCGAGCGCTGCGGAGACCGGGTCAGCCAGCCGGGGTCGGGAGGACTTCCCCGGCGACGGCCAGGGCCAGCGCCAGGGCGGGGGAGGTGGCTGCCGGGTTCCATGCAAGGCCCGACTCCAGCCGCGGCGCCGTGCCGGTCAGCGGGATGAAAACCGTCCCGCCGGGCATGATGCTGGCCATGGAGGCAGGCATCAGGCTGACCCCGACGCCGCCGGCAACGAGCGACAGTGCGGTGTAGGGGTCGGTGACCTCCTGCGCCACCCTCGGCCGGAAGCCCGTAGCGGCACAGGCCGAGAAGATGGCATCGCGGAGCGTGGATCCCTGGGCGGCGCGCATGGTGACAAAACCGTCGTCGGACAGTTCGGCGAGCCCCACCGCCGGCCGTTCAGCCAAGGGGTGGTCCACCGGGACGGTGGCGCCCAGCTGTTCGAGCGCGATGGTGCGGGTGGCCAGCGCGCCCGCATCGAGCGGCAGTCCGACGAAGGCGAGGTCCAGTGAACCGTTCCTGAGTTGCTGCAGGGCGTCCTGGGTCAGCAGGCCGCCGGTGAGGGTGAGGTCAAGGGACGGGTAGCGGTGGCGGAGGGCGCGCGTGAGCGGGGGGAGGGTCCGGTGGTTCAGCGCCCCCGAGAACCCGATGCTGAGCCGGCCGTAGAACGTGCCGGGTTCGGTGATTGCGGAACGGCGCGCGAGGTCAAGTTCGTCGATGATCCGGCGGGCGTGGGGGAGGAAGGCGACACCCGCCGTCGTCATGGCCACCGACCGGGTGTTGCGCTCAAACAGATCCGAGCCAAGCTCCTTCTCGAGCTTCCGGATGGTCTGGCTCAGCGGCGACTGGGCCATGCGGAGCCGGTGCGCCGCCCGGCCGAAGTGCAGTTCCTCGGCCACGGCAAGGAACGCCTCGATCTGCCGAAGCTCCATCCAGTTCCTCCTGTGCGCCAAAATGCCCGGATACCGCGGATACCAACAACGCAGTTGGTGCCCTCAAACTAGCAATCTGAGGGCACCAACTGCTTGTTCGCGCTTGGCTGGTTGGAGTTTTTGTCCAGATAATGGGCGCTAAACGCCCTCGAAGTCGCGACACATGGACAAAAACTCCATGGGTGGGGCGGGGCTGTGGCTAACGGACCGGGTTGCCCAGTTCCCGCAGCGGGGTCTTGTGGGTTTCGCGGGCCCAGTATGCGCCGGCCACAGCCAGCAGCGAGGAAGCCGCGACGATCCAGGCGGCGGGGCCCCAGTTGGCCTTGTCGGCGCCGACCAGCGCGGTGCCCAGCAGGGGAGTGAAGCCGGCGCACAGGATGCCGACCTGCAGGCCGATGGCCATGCCCGAGTAGCGGACCTTGACGTTGAACAGTTCGGAGAACCAGGCCGGGTAGATCGCGTTGGACATCGAGTACGTGCCGGCGGTGATCACGGTGCTGGCGAGGAAGATCATCGGGATGTTGGCCGTGGAGATGACGGAGAAGTACACGAAGATCATCAGCCCGGATCCCAGCACGCCGGCGATGAACACCGGGCGCCGGCCGAAGCGGTCAGAGAGGCGTGCCAGCAACGGCTGGCTGAACATGGCGATGACGTTGCCCAGGATGCTCACCCACAGCATGGTCGACGCCGGGACGCCGACGGATACGGCATAGGCCAGGCCGAACGACTGCATGAACGTGTTGGTCACCGTTTCGAAAGACATCAGCGCAACCTGGAAGAACTGCGCCGGGTGGGTCTTGAACATCTTGGCGAACGGAAGCTTCACCAGTTCGCCGTGGTCGTGCTTTTCCTCGAAGACCTCAGGCTCCTCGAGGGAACGCCGGACCAGGTAGGCGACCACCAGCACCACGATGGACAGCCAGAACGGGATGCGCCAGCCCCAGGCTAGGCGTTCGGCCTCGCTCATGGCGGCCACGGGAAGGAAGGCGAGGGAGGCCAGGACGATGCCGGCGGAGATGCCGCTCATGGCAAAGCTGGCGAAGAAGCCGCGGTGGCCCTCCGGAGCCTCCTCGGTGGACAGGGCCGAGGCACCCGCCGTCTCCGCGCCGGCGGAGAGGCCCTGCATGAGGCGCAGGACAACCAGCAGGGCAGGCGCCCAGTAGCCGGCGGTGTTGAAGTCCGGGAGCGCGCCGATCAGGAACGTGGCCGATCCCATGAGCACCAGGGTCAGGACGAGGGTGTTCTTGCGGCCGATCTTGTCGCCCAGGTGGCCGAAGACGACGGCGCCGAACGGGCGGGCCACGTAGGCGACGCCGAACGTGGCAAACGAGGCGATGAGGGCGACGGTTGCATCGCCTGAGGGGAAGAAGATCTTGGAGAAGACCAGCGACGCAGCGGTGGCGTAGATGAAGAAGTCGTAGTACTCGAGCGCGCCGCCAAGGAAGGCGGCGAGGGCGGCCTTCTTGGCGCGCTTGAGTTGGTACTGCTTCGCCTCAGCGGTGACATTGGGGGCGAGATCGGTCATTGCAGGGGTCCTTCCGCACTGAAAGACGGGGTCCGGATTTTTATATTTGTGCGTATCGCGAACAAGAGTGCGATATGCGACTAGAAAAAGGATAGCGCAGAGTGAAGCGGCTCACAATCCGCTTTTGTTGCCGGCTCCCGGCCGGAGGTTGCCCTGCGCCCTGCCGGAGGGTGGCCCGTATTCTTGGTAGGTCAGGAACAGCGCGCAGCTTGAGGTGCAGGGAGCTCATGGACGAACAGCCGGCCTACTTTGTGAAATCGGTCGAGAAGGCGTTCGACGTGCTCCGGGCCTTCACCCCGAGCACTCCCCGGCTGACGGTGTCCCAGGTGGCCGCGGCGGCGGACACCACCAGGGCTTCCGCCCGGCGCTTCCTCCTCACCCTGGCCGATCTCGGGTACCTGCGGGCGGACGGGGCGCACTTCGAGCTGACCGCGCGTTCGCTGGACATCGGCCGGTCCTTCCTGGCTAACCTCGAGCTTCCGGCCATCGCGGACCGGCACCTGAAGGCGCTCGCTGCCGAGCTGAACGAGACCACGACCCTCTGCATTCTCGACGGCGCCGACGTCGTGTACGTCGCCTGCGTGCCGTCGCCCCGGCTCCTCAGCGTGACCATCACCGTGGGCACCAGGTTCCCGGCCTGGGCCACCTCCATGGGGCGTGTGCTGCTCGGCGCCCTGACTGAAGGGGAACTGGAGGCCTACTTCGAAACCGTGCGGCTGCAGAAACTGACCGAGCACTCCGTTGCCAGCCTCGACCAGCTGCGGGCCGAAATTGACCGTGCCCGGTCCAGGGGGTGGGCCATGGTGTCGCAGGAACTGGAAGAGGGACTGCGTGGCGTGGCGGTGCCGGTATGCCGCGGCCATGAGGTGGTGGCGGCCGTCAATGTTTCCCTGCAGACGCACCGCTCACCTGCCGAGGACATCGAAAAGTCAGTGGTGCCCCGCCTGCAGGCGGCTGCCCGGCAGATCGGCCTGGACTACGGCGGGGACGCCTCCGGGCTGCGGCGGGCCTGATGGCCAACTCGCCCTCCGGCGAATCCGTCATCCAGCGCGTCGTGAAGATCCTGGATGCCTTTTCGAAGGGCCGCCCGCGGATGTCGCTGAGCGAACTGGTCCGCGCCACGGGCATGTCCAGCAGTACCGCCCACCGGCTGGCCAATGACCTGGTGGACAGCGGGCTGCTGAACCGCAGCGAGGCCGGCGATTACGGCGTGGGCATGAAGATGTGGGAGCTGGCGTCCCGCAGCAATCCGCTCGAGGAATTCCGACGGCGGGGCCTTCCGTTCCTCGAAGGCGTCCACGCCGCCGTCCGGGAGCAGGTGTCACTCTCCATTCCCGACGTCGGTTCCGGCACCGTGCTCTACCTGGAGCAGCTGGACCGGCACGGCACCGCCACCAACCTTGCCGCGGTGGCCGGCAGGCTCCTGATCCACAACACCTCCTCCGGCATGGCCATGATGGCGCACATGCCGCGCGACGTGCAGGAACGGTTTCTGGCGGGCCGGCTGGAGAAAACCACGGCGGCAACGGAGACGGACCCGCTGCGGCTGCGCGCCCAGCTCGCCCTGGTCCGCGAGCGCGGCTACGTCCGCATGGCGGGCGTCCTGGTGGAGGAAAACACCGCCTATGCCGTGCCGGTCTTTGGCGAGGGCAACAGCGTGATCGGGGCGATCGCCGTCGTAATTCCGACGGCGGACGAGGACCCCAAGGTGGTCCTTCCCGTCCTGGTGGCCGCAGGGCGCGGCCTGTCCCGGACCATGGGCGCAGAACGCCGTCCCTACGGCACCCGTCCTTGGCTCCAGGGCGCCTGACCCGGGGCTTTAGCGGCCTTTCCCTTCGCTTACCGGGCCAGCCGGCGTCCCGTTGAACGGGAAGTTTCGCCCCGTCGCTTTGCTCTGCTCCTAGTGTTTTTCTCCAGGGCGACAGCCACCCGAAGCGGTGCACGCCCAAGCCTTTGGCCCCCGCCAACCTCGGTGGCGGCCGCCCTGGAAACTCAATGAGGAGAACCGATGGGACACGTCCAACCCCCAACCCCCGCTGCGGAAACCGCCGTCCTGGAGCAGGCTCTCGTGAAGCCCGCGGACAGCCTGCCGGCAAAGACCCCGCGGAGGGCCGCGCTGGCTTCCTTCCTGGGATCCACGCTGGAGTACTACGACTTCTTCATCTACGGCACGGCAGCAGCGCTGGTGTTCCCCAAGATCTTCTTCCCCGGCGGAGACCCGGTGGTGGCCCTGCTCGGCGCGATGGCCACGTTCGGCGTCGGCTATCTGGCACGGCCGCTGGGCGGCGTCATCATGAGCCACTTCGGGGACAGGATCGGCCGCAAACAGGCGCTGATGATCACGCTGGTGATCATGGGTGTTGCCTCCATCGGCATCGGCTTCCTGCCCACCTATGACCAGCTCGGCTACTGGGCGACGGCGCTCCTGCTGGCGGGCCGGCTGGCGCAGGGATTCTCGGCCGGCGCCGAGGCCGCGGGCGCGTCCACCCTGACCATGGAACACTCCCCGGATGGACGCCGCGGCTTCTTCACCAGCTTCGTGATGACCGGCTACGCGTCCGGCATGGTGCTCTCCACGGTGGTGTTCATTCCGCTCGCCGCCCTCCCCGAGGAGCAGCTGCTTGGCTGGGGTTGGCGCGTCCCCTTCTGGCTGTCCGCCGTGGTGCTGCTGGTCGCTTACTGGATCCGCACCCGGCTGGAGGAGCCGCCCGTGTTCGAGGAGACCGTGGAGGCGAAGAAGCCCAAGGGAATTCCGGCGGCCGAGGTGCTGAAAACGCAGTGGCGCGACGTCCTGCGCGTTGCCCTCGTGATGCTGTTCTCCGTCATGCAGACCACCTTCACCGTGTATGCGCTGGCGTACGCCACCGGCAAGGGCATCGGCCTGGACCGGACCCTGATGCTCACGGTCAACGCAGTCACCATCGGCCTGTCCATGTTCACCATCCCGCTGGCCGGCATCATCTCGGACCGGGTGGGCCGCAAGAAGGTGCTCCTGATGGGCTCCCTCGGCTGCGCCGTCACCGCGTTCGGCTACTTCTGGGCCATCAGTGAGCACAACATCGCCCTGATCTTCGTCTTCGGGTTCCTGAACATGTCCGTCTTCTACTCCTGCTGGAACGGTGTGTGGACCGTTTTCTTTCCCGAGATGTTCCCGGCGCCGGTCCGCTACTCCGGGATGGCCATCGGCAGCCAGGTGGGCCTGATCCTCACCGGCTTCGCTCCCGCCATCGCCACCGTCCTGGCCCAGCCGGGACCCGGCGGCTGGATCCCGGTGGCAGTTTTCACGGTGGCCTGCCTGGCGGTCTCCGCGGCCGCCATCGCCACTGCCCGCGAGACGCACAAGACTCCCCTCGAAGAGCTCGGCCGGCCGCGCCAGCGCACGTCCGCCTGATCCCCCGCCCCGCCCTTCCCGCCCCCGTACAGAGAGAAAGTTGGACCCATGACCCCGCCAGCAACCGCCCCCCGCACCTACCGAGCCGGCATCGTGGGCTGCGGCGCCATCTCCCGCAACCACCTCGAGGCCTTCGGCGCCCTGGACAATGTGCAGGTGGTCGGGGTGTGCGACATCGACCTGGACCGGGCACGCGCCACCGCCCGGAACTGGGACGTGCCGGATGCGGTGGACACCGTGGACGAGCTCCTGGCGCTGGGGGTGGACATCGTGTCCGTCTGCACGCCACACCCCACCCACGAGGACGTGGTGACCAAGGCCGCGGCGGCCGGGGTGCATGTGCTGTGCGAGAAGCCGATTGCCACCCGGCTGGACTCGGCTGAGCGCATGGTGGACGCGTGCGCGGACGCCGGCGTGCAGTTCGGGGCGCTGTTCCAGCGCCGCTTCTGGCCGGCCGCGCAGAAGATCCGTTCCGCCATCGACGACGGAACGCTGGGCCGGCCGCTCATGGCCCAGTGTTCGGTGATGCTGCACCGCGCCCCGGAGTACTACAACCGGGACGCCTGGCGCGGCACCTGGGAGAACGACGGCGGGGGCGTGCTCATGACGCAGGCCATCCACCAGATCGACCTGCTGCAGTGGTACCTCGGCGACGTGGCGGAGGTCTACGGGAAGGTCAACACGTTCCGGCACGGCGACTACATCGAAGTGGAGGACTCCGCCACGGCCGTCATCACCTTCACCTCCGGCGCCATGGCAACGCTGGAGGCGTCGACGGCGGTGTCCCCCAACCTGGGCATCCAGCTCCGGATCACCGGCGAAACGGGTGCCTCGGCGTCGCTGACGGAATTCCCCGAGGGCAGCGACGGCCGGCTGGACCTGTGGGCTGTCGGCGAAAAGATCACCGTGGAGCCCGTCCATCCCGAGGGCGTGGAGCCCAACATTGACCTCTCCACCATCAACGGGCAGCTGATTCCGCACCACACCAGCCAGGTCCGCGACTTCGTGCAGGCACTGGACGCCGGCACCGAGCCCGCCATCACCGGCAAGGACGCCCTCAAATCGCTGCGGATCCTGCTGGCGGTCTATGAATCCGCACGCACCGGCCGCCCCGTCCGGTTCGCCGACGTCGAGGCTCCGGTCCGAGTCCAGGTGCCGGCCGACGTCGAGGTTTCAGCGGGCACCCGCATGGCCGCGGCGGCGGCAGGCTGAGCCATGACGGAGCACAACACCCGCCACGCAGCCCGCCCCCTCATCCTGGGCCGGAACGGCCGCACGCCGCGGACCCTCCGCAACCGGCTCGCCTCCGCCCCGATGGAACGCAACTACGGGACGGCGGACGGGAACATCACCGAGCAGTACATCGACTACCTCCTCACGCGTGCCAGAGCCGGTCTGGGCATGGTCACCACCGAAGCCACGTATGTGCGGGCCGACGGCAAGGGCCGCACGCACCAGCTGGGCCTGCACACCGACGCCATGATTCCCGGGCTGCGCAGGCTCACCGACGCGCTGCACGCGGAAAGTGCGCTGGCCGCCGTCGAACTTAACCACGGCGGCCGGACTGCCCAGGCGGCGGTGTCCGGGCATAAGAACGTGGCGCCGTCGCCGGTGCCGTGCGCGGTGGCCGGCGGGGAGGTCCCGCGGGAACTGACCGCCGGCGAATGCCATGATCTTGTGGCGTCCTATGCCGCGGCGGCGCGCCGGGCAGTGGCTGCGGGCTTCGACGTGATCAACATCCACGGCGCGCACGGCTACCTGATCCACCAGTTCATGTCCCCCATCTCCAACCACCGCACGGATGAGTTCGCCGCGCCTGAGCACTTCCTGAACCTGGTCATCGACGCCGTCCGTGAGGCTGCGCCGGACGCCATCGTGGGCGTGCGGGTGTCCGTCGTCGAGGGCCCGGCGGATGGCATCAGCGCCGCGGACCAGGTGGCCATCATGGCCAAGGCGCACCTGGACCAGCTGGACTTCCTTGACCTGTCCGCCGGCAGCTACGACGCCGGCGAATGGATCGTGCAGCCCGGCGAGTGGAAGCCCGGCCTGCTCCGCGACTACGCCACGGCGTACCGCCGGTTCGGGCTTCCGCTGGGCATGGCAGGGAGGCTGAACTCGCCGGCCGTCATCGAGGAAGTTATCGGCGGCGGCGCCTGCGATTTCGTCAGCCTGGCGCGCGCCATCCACGCTGACCCCGCTTTCGTCGGGGGCGTGCTGCGCGGCGAGGCCTACCGTCCCTGCATCGCCTGCAACGTCTGCATCGACACCCTCGGCCAGGGGCAGGTCACGTGCACCGTCAACCCCGCCGTCGGGCGCTCGCGGATTCCGCTTCCGACGCCGGGGGTGCGGCCGGGTGCCCGGGTTGCCGTTGTGGGGGCCGGCCCCGCCGGCCTCACCGCCGCCCGGGAACTTGCCCTGGCAGGGGCGCAGGTCACCGTGCTCGACGGCGGCGCCCGGCTTGGCGGGCAGCTCGCCCTCGCGGAACAAATGAAATCCACCCCGGATTTCCACCGCTTCACCGACTGGTCGGCGGCCGAGAATGCGCGGCTGGGTATCGACGTCCGGCTGGGCAACCCGGTGGATCCGGGCGACGTCGGTGCGCTGGTCCGGGAAACCGGGGCCGACGCCGTCGTGCTGGCCACCGGGGGAACCCTGCCCGGCGCAGGCTTCCCCGGCGCCGGCCGGCCCGGCGTGACGGACGTGCGCGACTGGCTCGCGGACCACCCGGAGGTATTGGAGGGTAAGGACGTTCCGGACGCCGTGACCATCTGGGGTGCGGACTCGGTGGCCATGAGCCTGGCGGACACCCTCGCGGACCGCGGCACCGCCGTGCTGCTGGTGGGGCCGCAGGAGGTCCTCGCGCCGGAATCCGGGCGGCGGGCGAAAATCCTTGCCGTGCCCCGGCTCGAACAGAATCCGCGGGTGCGGATCCGGCTGGGTGCCACGATCGAGGAATACGACGGCGGCCGGATCCGGATTTCGGGCACCGCCGGAGACGGGGCCGGTTCCGAATGGCTGGAGGCACCGGGAAGCCTCCTGGTGTCCCGCTCAGTGCTGCCGCTGGCCGGATCCGTGCCCGCGGCGGACCGTGAGGCGGACCTGGCCCGGGAGGCCGGCGTGCCGGTTGCGTTGGCTGGGACGGTGGTGGACCGCACTCCGGCCATCGCTTCCAACGCGGTGAAGAGCGGCTACGACGCCGCGCAGCGCATCGCCGCGGCGCTTGCCGATCAGGCAGCGCTTGTCGAACATACAGGGCTCGCCGCCGAGCCCGTCCGCCCCATCGAACTGAGCATGAACGGAGCAGCATCATGAGCGTACCGCGCCGCCCGCTGGGCCTGGCCCAGCTCTCCCTCCTGAACACCGCCCCGCCCGAGCTGGTGACCATCGCCGCGGACGCCGGCTTCGATTTCATCGGCGCCCGTGTCCGTCCCGTCACTCCCGGCGAGCGGCCCTACGACCTGCAGCCGGGATCACCGATGCTGAAGGAGACCCTGGCCCGGATGGACGGCACCGGGGTCACGGTCCGCGACATCGAGTTCCTGCTGCTCGACGGCACCGACCAGCGCGACGCATGGCGGGCCATGATGGAGGCCGGGCAGGCCCTCGGCGCGGCATCCCTGACGGTGGCCGCGTCCGACCCCGACCCCGCCCGCCTGGCCGACACGCTGGCCCGCATGGCTGAGGACGGCCGCAGCTACGGCATCGTTCCCACCCTTGAGCCCATCTCCTACCAGGCGGTGAACTCCATCCCCGCCGCGGTGGCCCTGGCCCGCGCCTCGGGCTGCCGGATCGTGGTGGACGCGCTGCACCTGAACCGGTTCGGGGCGGTTCCGGGGTCCGCGCAATGGCATGACCTCGAGGCGAACCTGGACCTGGTGCCGCTGCTGCAGCTGTGCGACGGGCCGGCACAGCGTCCGGCCGACCGGGCGGCGCTGGTGGCGGAGTCACGCTCGGAACGCGGTGTCCCCGGCGAAGGCGGCTTCGACCTGGCCGCCCTGGTCAACGTTTTCCCCGCTGATGTTCCGGTGAGCGTCGAGGTGCCGTCGGACAGCACGGTGGCCCGGCTGGGAGAGCTGGGCTGGGCCCGGAAGCTGCAGGAAGCCGCCACGGCCGTCCTGGCATCCGCCTCAGGAAAAACAACCGGGAAGCCAGCAACCGAGAAAGTGGGAACAGCATGACGGAAACAGCAGCCGAAGCAACCGGAACGGCGGCACCGGGAACCACAGCGGAACCGCGCACGACGGCGGAACTGGCGCCCGGCGTCGTTATTCCACTGATCGGCCTGGGCACCTGGCCCATGGCCGGCGGGGAAGCCACCGGCGCCGTGGCCCGCGCCATAGCCAACGGGTACCGCCACATCGATACAGCCGAAAATTACAACAATGAAGAAGCCGTGGGGGAGGGCATCCGCCGCAGCGGCATCGACCGCGGGGACCTGTTCCTTACCACCAAGTTCAACAGGCAGTGGCATGGCCGGACGGCTGTGCGCGAGGCCTTTGGCGCGGCAACCCGGCGGCTTGGGACCGAGTATCTGGACCTCTTCCTGATCCACTGGCCGAATCCTTCCCAGGGCCGCTTTGTCGAAGCAGCGGAGGGGCTCACCCGGCTGGCCGAGGAGGGGCTGATCAGGTGTTGGGGCGTGTCCAACTTCAAACCGGCCCACCTGCGGGAGCTGCAGGCGGCAGGGCTGGAAGTCCCGGTCAACCAGGTGCAGATCGATCCGGAAACCCAGCAGCCGGACCAGCTGGCTTTCCACCGAGGGCACGGCATCGTCACGGCCGCTTACAGCCCCCTGGGCCGCAACGGCTCCTTCCTCTCGGCCCCTGTAGTCACCGGTCCCGGCGCCGAATACGACAGGACGCCGGCGCAGGTGGTGCTCCGCTGGCAGGTCCAGTCCGGCCGGGTGGCCATCCCCAAATCGGCGGACGACCGGCGGCAGCGCGAGAACCTCGACGTCTTCGGCTTTGCCCTCACCGAGGCGGAAATGGCCGGCATCGACGCCCTCGACACCGGCGCACCGCCGCGGCTGGACTCAGACGAATTCGGACACTGAAAGAACCACTGGAGCAAAAGATGACTTTCCCGACTGACGCAACAACCCCTTCCCCGGCCGGCGACGGCCTGCCGGCCGCCGACAACGGGCAGCCCACCCTGGACTGCGACGTCCTGGTGGTGGGCTCCGGCGCGGGCGGGCTGGCCGCCGCCGTGACGGCCGCGTACCACGGCCTGAAGGTTGTGGTGGTGGAAAAAGCGGACGTGTGCGGCGGTGCCACAGCCTGGTCCGGCGGCTGGGCCTGGACGCCGGGCAGCCCGCTGGCCAGGGCCGCCGGGGTCAGCGAGGACAAGGAGACCTTCCGCACCTACCTGCGCGGTGTCCTGGGAACCGACTACCAGGCCGACAGGGTGGACGCGTTCCTGGAGGCCGTGCCGCATATGGTGGGCTTCTTTCACCAGAAGACGTCGCTGCAGTTCGTTCCCGGTGACAGGATCAAGGACGTCTACGGCGGGCTTCCCGGCGCCGGGACCGGTCACCGCTCCGTTGGCCCCAAGCCCCTGAACGCCAGGCGGATCCGTCCCGAGGTGCGCGCCAAGCTGCGGCACCAGCTGTATGAAACCTCGTTCCTGGGAATGGGCATTATGGCCGGACCGGACCTTGCCAAGTTCCTGTCCGCGTCGCGGGGCAATCCGCGCGGGCTCCTCCATGCAGGCTGGCGCTTCGGCCTGCACATCCTGGATCTGCTGATGCACCGGCGGAACATGCAGCTGGTCAACGGCACGGCACTCACCGGCCGGCTGCTGCAGTCCGCAGACCACTTCGGCGTGGACATCCGCGTCTCCACCCCGGCCCGCCGCCTGCTGGCCGACGGGAGCGGCAAGGTGACGGGCGCCGTCGTCGGAACCCCCGAAGGGGAGCTGCGGATCAACGCATCCCGTGGTGTGGTCCTGGCCGCCGGCGGCTTCCCGCACGACGTGCAGCGCCGGAAGGAGCTGTTCCCGCACACGCCCACCGGGCACGAACACTGGACGCTGGCGCCCGCGGAGGCCAGCGGCGACGGCATCAGCCTGGGCCTGTCCGTGGGAGCACGCTTCAGGGCCGACGTGAAGTCCGCCGCGGCCTGGTGCCCGGTGTCGCTGGTGCCGTACCGCAGCGGCAGGACCGGCACCTTCCCGCACATCATGGACCGCGCCAAACCGGGCAGCATCGGCGTCCTGCGCAGCGGGAAGCGGTTCGTCAACGAGGCCAACGGGTACTACGACTACGTGGCGGCGATGCTCGAGGCCACGCCGCCGGGGGAACAGGCGGAGGCCTGGCAGATTGCCGATGCCCGCTTTGTGCGCCGTTTCCCGCTGGGCATGGCCAAGCCGCTGCCGGTGCCGCTCTTCCCCTACCTGCGTTCCGGCTATCTGAAGCGGGGCCGCACGCTGGAGGAGCTGGCCGCGAAATGCGGCATCGACCCTGCCGGACTGAAGGAGACCGTGGAGCGGTTCAACCGCCACGCTGCCGCCGGCGCGGATCCGGACTTCGGCCGCGGCTCCACTGCCTTCAACCGCTACGGCGGTGACGCCGCGGTGAAGCCAAACCCGTCGCTGGGTCCCCTCGCGAAGGGGCCGTTCTACGCCGTGCGGGTGGTGCCGGGCAGCTTCGGCACGTTCGCCGGGCTTGATGTGGACGGCCGCTCCCGCGCCCTGGACGACGGCGGCCGGCCCATCCCGGGGCTGTACGTCGCCGGCAATGACCAGGCCAGCGTGATGGGCGGGCATTACCCGGCGGGCGGCATCAACCTTGGCCCGGCCCTGGCGTTCGGGTATGTCGCTGGCCGCGACCTGGCCGGCGCGGTGGAGTACGAGGATGACGGGACCGTGCCCGCAGCCTCTGTACCCGTGGAACGCACCGTGCCCGCAACATCCGGCACCGGGATGGGTGCCGCATGAGCGGCGGCATGCGCGTCGGTGTCCTGAACGGGCCGAACCTGAACCGGCTGGGCAAGCGCAAGCCGCAGTACGGCACCCGGACGCTGGCCGACATCACGGCCGATCTCGACGCCACGGCCGCGAGGCTGGGCACCACGCTTTGCCACTTCCAGTCCAACTACGAGGGAGCCCTGGTGGAGTGGCTCCACGAACACGGCGAGGAGCTGGATGCCGTCATCCTGAACCCCGCCGGGCTGACGCCACATGGGCGCCCGCTGCTCGACGCACTGCTGGACACGGACCTGCCCGTCGCCGTCGTGCACATCTCGCAGCTCTACCGGCACTACGGCGACGACACCGCGGACCTCTTCCGGGCCACCGCGGACGTCTACGTCTGCGGGCTCGGCTGGCGCGGCTACAGCGCGTCCCTGGAGCGGCTCCACGAACTGCGGGAGGCGCAGATGCTGCAGGAAGCAGTCCAGGTGCTCTCCTGATGGACGCCCGCGAGTCAGCCTACGGAGTGGTTCCCTGCAGGTGTTCCTGGCATCCCACGCTGTAGGCCTCGCGCAGCCAGATCCAAACCATTGACACACTCTCGTGAGCGCAATATCCTACAACCAAATGGTTGTAGATCAGCTTAGCGATGCCGAACTCGACCGCCTCTTCCAGGCGTTCGCGGACACCACCCGGCGGGACATCATGCGCCGGGTGACGGTGGGCCAGTATTCCGTGACCGGCCTGGCTGCGCTCTACGCCATGAGTTTTGCCGCCGTTCAAAAGCATGTGGCGGTGTTGGAGCGCGCCTCCCTGGTCACCAAGGAGAAGCGTGGAAGGGAGCAGATCGTGCGGGGCAACCATGACGGCCTGGAGAAAGCCCGCCGGCTGCTCGACGAGTACGAGGCGATCTGGCGGCAGCGCGTCGCCCGGATCGCAGACATCCTCACTGAAGAACCAGACATCCGCACTGAAGAATAGGAAGGGTCCGGCAATGACGGTTATCAGTTCCACCAAGAATCCCGAGGCGCTCAGTTTCATCCTCGTGGCAGAGTTCGACGCCGACGTGAAGCGCGTCTGGCAGATCTGGGAAGACCCGCGGCAACTCGAGCGCTGGTGGGGCCCGCCCACATGGCCGGCAACGTTCAGGCAGTACGAATTCACCCCCGGAGGCGAAGCCTCGTACTACATGACCGGCCCGGAGGGTGAGAAAGCCGGCGGCTGGTGGCGCATCACCGACATCCAGGCGCCCAACCGCCTCGAGTTTGACGACGGGTTCGCAGACGACAACGGCGCACCCGTCGCGGAGATGGGCACCACCCACGCCACCGTCACGCTGGAGGACATCGGCGGACGCACCCGGATGACGGTCCAGTCCGTTTTCGAGTCGGAAGAACAGATGAACAAGATGATCGCGATGGGCATGGAGGACGGCATGAAGGAGGCCGCCGGACAGATCGACGCCCTCCTGGCTGAGCACTCCAACGCTTAGTCGGCTGCCGCAGCTTAGACGCAAGAGGACGACGGCGGGAAGTTCCCGCCGTCGTCCTCTTTTGGTTTGTACTGCTTGGGTTTGTGCTGCCTAGAGGGTGTTCAGGCTGAGCGTGAAGGTGTTCGGGCCGCTGAGGGTGACGGCGACGTCACTCTTGTGTGCGTTGGCCCGGCTCGAAAAATCGTGCACCAGCGTCTCCAGCGTGTGGTCCACTGCAGAACGGTCCCAGATCTTGATCGTCATTGATTCAGTATTTTCGAAGGTCATTTCTCAGTGCTTTCGTGTCTGGGCAAGGCGCCAATGCGATGCCGCGGAACAGGACGGCCCAGGAACGCTCGGAGGCCTAGGGCAGCTCGACGAGCTCACCGGTTTGGCCTCATTGCGTCCACCAGGATTTTGTTTTTTTGGAACTTTGAACCCATCTAGGAAAGCGTGTTCCTATGTGGTTTCATTCCATCATGCACAGGCCGCCGAGGGCTTTTCAACCAATATGGCCCGAATCGGAGGGTGAGGTTTGACACACGCAGTCGGGGAGCTGCTAGCCCTCTGCGAGGACGGCAATGGCGCGGCGGCCCAGGCTGCCCACGACGTGCCGCTGCATGATCTCGCGGGCCCGGACGGCGTCACCGGCCACGACGGCGTCGGCGATCTCGATGTGTTCTTCGCGGACACGCTTGCGGTCCTTCGCCGAGTCCTTCTGGCTTTGCAGCCCGATCTGGCGGTAACGGTCGGCCCTGTCCCACAGGCCTTCGAGGATCCCGATGAGCAGGGGGTTGTGCGAGGCTCTGTATACCGTGCGGTGGAATTCGCGGTGCGCCGTCATGGCATCCAGGTCCGCGGCGTCGCGCAGTGGCGTCAGCTGCTTCAGCGCCGCCTGGATGGCCTCGACGTCAGCGGGGGTCCGGCTCTCCGCCGCCAGCCCGGCGGCCAGGGGGTCCAGGTTCTCCCGGAGGACGTACAGGTCCCGCGCTTCGTCTGCGGTGAGGGCGGCGACCCGGGCATCACGGTGGGACTCAAGCTGCACGAGCCCCTCCGCAGCCAGCCGGCGGAGAGCCTCGCGCAGGGGAGTGGTGCTGACACCGATCTCATGCGCGAGCTGGGCCTGGCTGAGCACCGACCCGTGGGAGATCTCCCCGGTCAGGATCCGGCGGCGCAGCTCTTCGTAGGCATAGTCGCTCTTGGTCAGTGCTACGGCCGGGTGGATCACTGTTTGCTCCTCTCGGATGGTTCCTGCTGTTATAGGTTATAACCTATAACAATCGCGTGCCTTGTCAGAAGGATTGCCCATGAGTGCTGCCGCCGCCGGCTCCGACCCCTGCATTGCCAGCCTCTCCGTCAACGGCGAGGTCCTGCAGGCTGTGGACATCGAACGTGCCGTCGGCGCCGGGTTCGCCCGGCTGCCCGTGGTGTTGCGGCTGCTGGCGGAAAACGTGCAGCGGAACATGGCCGGACAGGAGCGCGAGCAGGCCACGGATGCCCTGCGGAACTGGCTGGCCACAGGCAGCAGCACGGCCGAGATCGAGTTCCTGCCCACGCGTGTGCTGATGCACGACACCACCAGCACGCCGGCGCTGGTGGACATTGCGGCCATGCGCGACACCCTCGCCGAGTCCGGTGCGGACCCCATGGCGCTGAACCCGCTGCTGCGCGTCGACGTTTCCATCGACCATTCCCTGGCGGTGGAGGAATACGGGCGCTCCGATGCCGCGGCACGGAACATCAAGCACGAGATCCGCCGGAACCGGGAACGCTACCAGTTCCTCAAATGGGCGTCGAAGGCCATGAACGGCGTGCACATCAACCCTCCCGGCACGGGCATCATGCACACGATCAACCTGGAGCAACTGGCCACCGTGGTGTCCGTCGTCGAAAAGGACGGGGTTCGGTGGGCAGTGCCGGACATGATGGTGGGCACGGACAGCCACACCCCGATGATCAACGGCCTCGGTGTCCTGGGCTGGGGCGTCGGCGGTCTGGAAGCACAGACGGTGATGTTCGGGATGCCTGCCACGCTGCGCATACCCGACGTCGTCGGCGTCCGCCTGACCGGCGAGCTGGCCGCAGGCACCCTGGCAACCGACCTGGCCCTGGCCGTCACCCAGAGGCTGCGCGACGTGGGCGTCACAGGGGAGTTCGTCGAGTTCTTCGGCCTCGGCGTGTCCACGCTTAGCGTGGGAGAGCGGGCCGTCGTCGCGAACATGGCGCCCGAGTACGGCGCCACCACCGGATACTTCCCGATCGACGGGCACGTCCTGGACTATCTCGCCGGCACCGGGCGCAGCGCCGAACAGACGCGGCTGGTCGAGGCGTACGCCCGGCAGGCGGGCCTCTGGTTCGACCCTTCCGCAACGCCGGTCTACACGAGGATCGTCGACGTCGACCTCTCCGCCGTCGCGATGCATGCCGCCGGCCCGCGCCGTCCCCAGGACCTCCTGCCCTACGGCGGCATCCGCAAAGCACTGGAGAAGGAGGCAGGCCCCGCCAAGGCAGGCGGCGGTGTCATGCCTGACTTCCCCGTGGCACTGGCCGCCATCACCAGCTGCACCAACACCTCAGACCCGCGCCTGCTCATCGCTGCCGGTCTGCTCGCCCGCAACGCCCGCAGCCGCGGACTCACCGTGCCGGACTGGGTCAAGACTTCGCTTGCCCCGGGCTCACCGGCGGCCGCCAGCTACCTCAGGCGTGCCGGACTCATCGATGACCTCGCCTCCGTGGGGTTCGACATCGTCGGGTTCGGCTGCACCACCTGCATCGGCAACCCCGGCCCCCTGACGCCGGTGATCGCCAAGGCCCAGGCCCACGGCGTGAGCGAACCAGTGGCCATCCTGTCCGGAAACCGCAATTTCCCGGGCCGCGTGCACCCCGACGTCGAGCTCAGTTTCATCATGTCGCCCCCGCTGGTGGTGGCCTTCGCGCTGGCCGGCGATGCCAAGTTGGACCTCAGCGAGGAGCCCGTGCAGCACGCGGCGGACGGCGCTCCCGTCTACCTCAGGGACCTCTGGCCGTCCCGCGATGAGATTGACGCCTTCGTGGCCAAGGCCAACGACCCCGCCGACTTCCGCCGGGACTTTGCCATCGCCAGCCGTGACCCCCAGTGGAAGCGCGTGGAAGCGCCGGACGGGGCGCAGTACCCGTGGGATGACGCGTCCACCATCCTCCGCCGCCCCCCGTTCGCATCCCTGACCGAGGGCAGCCTGCTGGGGGAATTCACCGCACATCCGCTCCTGGTGCTGGGCGATGACATCACCACCGACCACATCTCCCCGGCGAGTGCCATCCCGCCGGCCAGCGGCGTTGCCGACTTTCTGGTGGACAGGGGAGAGGACCGCGCTGACCTCAACGTGTTCGCCTCCCGCCGCGGCAACTGGGAGGTCATGGTCCGCGGCGCCTTCCACAACAAGTCGCTCAGGAACCTCCTGCAGCCTGAGGCGCCGGTGGCGCACACCGTCCACGCGCCGTCGAACGAAACGCTGCCCATCTGGGACGCCGCCCTGCGGTACCGGGATGCCGGCGACTCCGTGGTCATGGTTGCCGGGGAGCGGTACGGCATGGGCTCGTCCCGGGACTGGGCCGCGAAGGCCCAGCGGCTGCTGGGCGTCCGTGCGGTCATCGCCGCCAGTTTTGAACGCATCCACCGCTCCAACCTCATCGGCATGGGCATCCTTCCGCTCGTTATGCCCGCGGACATGAGGGCCAAGCTCCTCAGCCTCGCGCCGGGCGACCGGATCGCGCTCGACGCCCCCGAGGAACGCATCCACCCCCGCGCCGGGATCGCCGCGGCGATCGTGCGCGCGGACGGCAGCCGGGAACCGTTCACGGCCATCGCCGCGGTGGAGACGGGGCTGGAATGCGACCTCCTCGCCGTCGGCGGCGTCATCCCCATGATCCTGCGCAGGACGCTGGGTTCCTAAAGCAGAAGAACGACGGCGGGAGGTCCCGCCGTCGTCCTTCGTTGCGTTAGCGGATAAGCGGCTCAGCCGATAAGCGCCAGGACCGAGCCGGCGGTGACCACGTCGCCGGCTCCGGCGGCGACGCCGGACAGGACGCCGTCCCGGTGGGCGGGGACGCTGGTTTCCATCTTCATCGCCTCCAGGACCACCACGGGATCACCGGCGGTCACGTCGGAGCCCGGTTCCACGAGCCACTTCACCACGGTGCCGCTCATGGCGGCGCGGAGTTCTGCCGGGTCAGGCACACTGCCGTCCGGGGAACCGCCGTCGGACGAGCCTGCGGCTGGCGCAGCCGAGAGTCCGCCGGGAAGCCCCTGGCCTGAGCGCGCCCAGCCGTCCAGCAGGTCCGCAGGAAGCCCGACGGCGAGCCGGCGGCCGTCCACGTCTACCGTGATGGTGCGCCTGCTGCCTTCGGGGCCGGTGGTGGAGTAATCCGGATCGGCCGGGATGCTGTCCGCGAAGTCCGTCTCAATCCAGCGGGTATGGACGTCCAGGCCGGTCTCGGAGGTGAAGTCCGGGGCCACTACCACCGCGCGGTGGAACGGCAGTACGGTGGCCACGCCGGTGATGCCGATCTCGGCCAGGGCGCGGCGGGCACGCCGCAGCGCCTGCTGGCGGTCGGCCCCGGTGACGATCAGCTTGGCCAGGAGCGAGTCGAACTGCGGTGCCACGAAGGAGCCGGAGCGGACTCCGGTGTCCAGCCGGATGCCGGGGCCGGTGGGTGCGGTGAACTCACTGACGGTGCCGGGGGAGGGCAGGAAGCCGCGCCCCACGTCTTCGGCGTTGATTCTGAATTCGAAGGCATGGCCGCGCGGGGCAGGATCGTCGGTGAAGCGGAGCCGTTCCCCAGCGGCGATCCGGAACTGCTCCTGGACCAGGTCGATCCCCGTGGTTTCTTCGGTGATGGGGTGTTCCACCTGCAGCCGCGTGTTCACCTCGAGGAAGGCGACGGTGCCGTCGACTGCGACCAGGAACTCCACCGTCCCGGCACCCGAGTAGCCGGCTTCCCGGCAAACTGCCTTGGCGGCGTCGTAAATCTGCGTCCGCTGCCCGTCGCTGAGGAACGGCGCGGGAGCCTCCTCCACCAGCTTCTGGTGGCGGCGCTGCAGGGAGCAGTCCCGGGTTCCGACGACGACGACGTTGCCGTGCGTATCGGCAAGCACCTGTGCTTCGACGTGGCGCGGCCGGTCCAGGTAGCGCTCCACGAAGCATTCGCCGCGGCCGAACGCGGCCACCGCCTCGCGCACGGCGGAGTCGAAGGCCTCCTCGACCTCCTCCATGTTCCGGACCACCTTCAGGCCGCGGCCGCCGCCGCCGAAGGCTGCCTTGATGGCAATCGGGAGCCCGTGCTCCGCCGCGAAGGCGCGGGCCTCGGCAGCGGATTCCACGGGTCCGTCACTGCCGGCCACCAGCGGGGCGCCGGCGCGGACGGCGATCTCGCGTGCCGTGATCTTGTTGCCGAGCTGGCGGATGGCGTCCGGCGACGGCCCGATCCACGCGAGTCCGGCGTCCAGCACGGCCTGGGCGAATTCCGCGTTCTCGGACAGGAATCCGTAGCCGGGATGGACCGCATCGGCCCCGGAAGCGGCTGCGGCGCCGAGGAGCTTGCCGATGTTCAGGTAGGTGTCCGCCGGTGAGTTGCCGCCAAGGCTGAAGGCCTCGTCCGCGGCGGCGACGTGCATGGCGTCCGCGTCGATGTCTGCATACACGGCCACGGAGGCCAGCTGTGCGTCGTCGCAGGCCCGGGCGATCCGGACGGCGATTTCGCCGCGGTTGGCGATGAGGACCTTGTGCATCAGTTGCTCGCTTTTCGTTGTGGAGTCTGTTCGTGTGAAGTCTCTTCAGGGGCGCCGGCTTCAGGGGCGCCGGCGGGGGCGGCAGATCCGGGGTCGATGCGGAAACGGATGTGTCCGCCGATCGGGACCTGGGCGGCCAGGTCGAGCTGGTGGTCCACCACCACGCCGATCACCGGGTAGCCGCCCGTGATGGGATGGTCGGCGAGGAAGAGGACGGGCAGGCCCTCCGGCGGCATCTGGATGGCACCCGCCACCGTTCCCTCGCTGGGCAGCTCGCCGGTGCGGCTGCGCTCCAGGGGTGTTCCCTGCAGCCTCATGCCCACGCGGTTGGACTCCGGCTTGACGGTCCAGTCCTGGGCGCACAGGGAGTCGATCGCGGCCTGGTCGAACCAGTCCGCGCGCGGGCCCGGGACAATGTCCAGCACGGTGACCCCGCCGCTCGGATAGTCAGGCTGGATTTCCGGGCTGCCCACAACGCCGGACTCGGCCGCGCCGCCGGACGGCAGCACCTGCCCGGCCGCCAGCGGCTTCGGCCCGATGCCGGACATCGTGTCCGTGGACCGGCTGCCCAGCACAGCCGGGACATCGACGCCGCCGCGGATAGCCACGTAACTGCGGAAGCCGGCGTCGGGAACTCCGATGGTGAGGATTTCGCCGTCCAGGAGGGCGAACGGTGCAGCCACCGGGACGGTGCGCTGCCGGTCTTCTGCACCGCCGGTTTCCGGCGCGCCGGGGAAGGCCGACGGCGTCACGACAGTGAGTGCCGACGGCGCCCCCGCAACGGCCAGGACCTGGTCGCCGATGGCCTGGACCCTGAGCCCGCCGGAGACGGACTCGACGGCGGCGGCCGACGGCGCGTTCCCGACAAGGCGGTTCGCCCTGCGGAGCGAGGCCCGGTCAAGCGCCCCGGCGGCGGAGACGCCGAGGGCCGAATGCCCCTGCCGGCCAAGGTCCTCGATGAGGCTGTGGATTCCGGGCGACAGGACGCGAAGGCCCGACGTCGTTGCCGGGGACGGCTGCCGGCCGCCGGTTTGGTAGCTGTCCTGGGATACACCGGCGGAGGGCTCAGTGGCCAGCTGGACCACGTCGCGGACGGCGCGGAACTGAACCCGGTGCCCGGGGCTGGCCAGGGCGGGTTCGGGGCGGTCGAGGTCCCACATCTTCGCTCCGGTGCGGCCGATCAGCTGCCAGCCTCCCGGCGACTTTCGCGGGTAGACGGCGGAGTAGTTACCGGCCAGGGCTACCGATCCTGCCGGGACCGCGGTGCGCGGGGAACTCCGGCGCGGAACTTCCAGGGCCTGGTTTTCGCCCACCATGTACCCGAAGCCGGGGGCGAAGCCCGCGAAGGCAACGGTCCAAACCTGGCCGGTGTGGGCGGCGATCACGCCGTCGGCACCGAGGCCGGTAAGCGTCCCCACTTCGGCGAGATCCTCGCCGTCGTACACGGTGTCAATGACCACCAGGCCGCCGGCCTGCTCGGCCGGTGCCGTGAGGTCCAGCTCCAGGAGGGCCTGGCCGATCCGCCGGGCAGCGGCGGGGGAATCGGCCCGGACCATGACGGTTTCGGCGGCGGCCAGGACGTCCTGCTGGCCCGGCAGCGGGGCATCGAGAAGCGCGGCCTGCAGGGCGAGCACGTCCTGCGTGCCGGATACTTCGGCGAGGACCGTGCGCGTCCCCACGGGGCGCACCGAGCGGACCCTGTTCGGGCGGGCCGGGCTTGGGGTCACGGTGCCGGAAGGAGCGCTTTCCGGGCGGGCGTCCGGGGCGGACCCGCCGGATGGCGCGGAGGGCGTGCCAGCGTTGGTGTTTGCCATCGGGTCCTGGATCCGTCGCTTCATGCTAGACGAAGGCCTTGATGGTGATGCCGGCGGCGTCGAGCGCGCGCTTCACGGCGACGGCCATGGCCACCGCGCCCGGGGAATCCCCGTGGACACAGACTGATTCGGCGTTGATCAACAGGTCCGAACCGTCGATCGCGCTGATGGCCGCCCCGGTGGTCATCTGCAGGACGCGGGCGGCAACCGCCTCCGGGTCCTCAAGCACAGAGCCGGGCTGGGAGCGCGAGGTCAGGGTGCCGTCCGGGTTGTAGGCACGGTCGGCGAACGCCTCTGGGACCGCGCGGAGCCCGGCTGCCTCCGCGAGCCGCAGCACCTCGGACCCGGGCAGGCCAAGGATGGGAAGGGCAGGATCCACCGACTTCACCGCGTCCACCACAGCCCGTGCCTGGGCGGTGTTGTGGACGATGGCGTTGTAGAGGCCGCCATGCGGCTTCACGTAGCGGACCTTGGTGCCGGCCGCTGCGGCCAGTGCCTGCAGCGCGCCGATCTGGTAGACGACGTCGTCGGCCAGTTCCCGCGGGTCGACGTCCATGTACCGGCGGCCGAATCCGGCCAGGTCGCGGTAGCCCACATGGGCCCCGACCACCACGCCGGCCTTGGCGGCCGCCTCGCAAGTTTTCCGGATGACGCTGGGATCGCCGGCGTGGAATCCGCAGGCGACGTTGGCGCTCGATACGGAGGCCATCATGGCAGCGTCGTCTCCGAGGCTCCATCGCCCGAAGGATTCACCGACGTCGCTGTTCAAATCTATTGCGTGCATTGTGACCCTCATCTCAACTCGTCCTTAGACAAGGATGCACCCTTCAGCAGAAATGTTCAACAATTCAACAATCCGAATGTGGTTGGTTCGTGTAAATTCGGTGTATGGCCACAGGAAATCTCCATGACTCAACGGTGGGGGCAGCATCCGGCGCCGCCCGGCTGCGCGTCGCTGTGCCCTCGGTGGCCACCCGCGTGGCGAGCGAACTCCGGCTCCAGATTGCGGAAGGTGCACTTCTGCCCGGGGCGAAGCTGAAGGAAGAAGCACTTTCCGAGGAGCTTGGGGTCTCACGCAACACGGTGCGCGAGGCGTTTGCCGAACTTGCCAGCGAGCGGCTTGTGGTCCGCCAGCCCAACCGCGGCGTCTTTGTGGCGAGTCTCGAGGCCAGCGATATCCATGACGTGTATGCCGTCCGGCGCGCCATCGAAGTCAGTGCCGTGCGGGGTGGCGGCAGTGCCGAAAGCATTGCGGCCGTGCGCGGTGCCGTGGAAGAAGGCAAGCGCGCAGCCGAGGCCGGCGACAGCGAAGGGCTTGGCAGTGCCAACCAGCATTTTCACGGTGCCCTCGTGGCCATGGCCGGCAGCGAGCGACTCAATATCATCATGTCGCAGGTGCTGGCCGAGATGAGGCTGTTCTTCCACAAGGCCTCCATTGACGGCGGTTTCTACCAGGACTACCTACAGGAGAACGAGCAGATCTGCAGGGCGCTGGAGGCCGGGGAGTACGAGCGCGCCGCCGAGCGCCTCCTCGCCTACCTCGACCGGTCCGAAGAACACCAGACTGCCGTCCACGCGTCCTAGCCGGCCTTCTTCACCTTGCGCTGCGCATGCAGCGCGAACGCACACTTGAGCCCCGCTGCGTTGGGTCTCAAGTGTGCGTTCGCGCTTAACTGGAGCACCGCTCCCTGCCGCCTGGCGGCACGAGCCCCTTGACCGTGTGATCTGCGTCGCGTAGATTGTTCAACACGTTCTGGATTGTTCTACATTTCCACAATCCAACAGAATGCTCGCTTTCGGCGGCTACCGGGGAAGCCGCCAACCAGCCTCAGTGCCCGGACCTGACAATGCCGCAGGGCTGGGACTGGCGCACCAGCGCATCCGTAGCAACACGGATGGCATCCACACTCTTTCTGGAGGAACAAATGGCCAATCAATCCGCAATGGCCGCCGCAGGTAGCAGGCCCGCCGTCGGGCGCAAGGACATGTACAAAGCGTTCGCGGCCAGCCTCACCGGGACCGCCCTGGAGTTCTACGACTTCGCGGTCTACTCCGCCGCTGCCGCCATCGTCTTCCCGCTGATCTTCTTCCCGGCGTCGGACCCGGTGACCGGCACCCTGCTGGCGTTCTCGACCTACGCGGTGGGCTACATTTCCCGGCCGGTCGGCGGCATCATCTTCGGCCGGCTCGGTGATGAGATCGGCCGCAAGAAGATCCTGGTCGTCACCCTGATGCTGATCGGTGTGGCCACCTTCCTCATCGGCCTGCTGCCCACCTACGGCACGATCGGCATCATGGCCCCGGCCATCCTCGTCTTCCTGCGGTTCGCGCAGGGCGTGGGAGTCGGCGGCGAATGGGGCGGCGCCGTCCTGCTGTCCAGCGAATTCGGGGAACCCAGCCGGCGCGGTTTCTGGGCCTCCGCGGCGCAGATCGGGCCGCCGGCCGGCAACCTCCTGGCCAACGGTGCGCTCGCCGTCCTTACCCTGACCCTGTCCGAGCAGGCATTCCTGGACTACGGCTGGCGGATCGCCTTCCTGATCTCTGCACTCCTGGTGGCCTTCGGACTGTGGATCCGCCTGAAGCTTGAAGACACCCCCATCTTCAAGGCCATGGAAGCCCGCGGCGAGCAGCCCAAGGCCCCCATCCGGGAACTCCTCACCACCCAGCGCCGTCCCCTCCTGGCCGCCATGCTCAGCCGCATCGGCCCGGACGTCACCTACGCGCTCTGCACGGTCTTCACCCTGACCTACGGCATCCAGGAACTCGGCTTTGACCGCGGTCAGGTGCTCCTCGCCGTCCTCATCGGCTCAGCCCTGCAGCTCTTCACCATGCCGCTCGCGGGCGCCCTCTCCGACCGGATCAACCGGCGCCTCGTCTACGGCATCGCTGGAGTCGCCGCCGCTGTCTGGGGCTACCTGTTCTTCATCGTGCTGGAAGGCCGTTCCCCGGTGATGCTCGTGGTGGGCACCGTGCTCGGCCTGCTGTGCCACTCCTTCATGTACGGCCCGCAGGCCGCGTTCGTCGTCGAGCAGTTCTCCCCGCGGCTCCGCTCCACCGGCAGCTCCCTGGCCTACACCTTTGCCGGCATCATCGGCGGTGCCATCGCCCCGTTCATGTTCACCCTGCTGCAGAGCACCTTCCACAGCTGGGTCCCGGTGGCCATCTACCTCAGCGTTGCCTGCCTGCTGACCGTGGTGGGCCTGGCACTCGGACGCGACTCCAATGTCGCCGAGGACGAGGAATACCTGCGGGCGTCGGCCGAAGTTGCCGATAGCCCAGAGGTTGCTGAAGGCACAGTCCGATGACGCAGGCGAACGCGCTCCTGGCGCCGGCCGAGGCGCGCCGGCAGTTCCGCGACGGGCTCGTCACACCAACCTCCGGCTGGAGCGACGGTTACACGCAGGCCAACCTCATCGCCGTGACGGCGGACTACGCCGACGAGTTCCTCGAATTCTGCCGGCTCAACCCCAAGGCCTGCCCCGTCGTCGACGTCATTCCCGCGGGTAAGTACGAAAGTGCCCTGGCCCCGGGGTCAGACATCCGCACCGACATCCCCGCCTACCGGGTGTGGAAGGACGGTGTGCTGGCCGCCGAGGTTCCGGACGTCCGCCCGCTCTGGCGCGGTGACATGGTGGGCGTGCTCATCGGCTGCAGCTTCACGTTCGAGGCCGCGCTGGCAAAGGAAGGCATCCCGCTCCGGCACACCGAGACGGGCCGCAATGTCCCGATGTACCGCACGAATGTCGAATGCACCCCGGCAGGGCGGATCCACGGCCCCATGGTGGTCTCAATGCGCCCGATGCCGGCTGAACTGGTGGACACCGCCATCCGGGTCACCGCCGAGGTGCCCAAGGTTCACGGCGCGCCGGTCCACGTCGGATCACCCGGGGAGCTCGGCATCGCCGACATTTCCCGCCCGGACTTCGGCGATGCCGTGGACATCCGGCCCGGCGAAGTGCCCGTGTTCTGGGCCTGCGGCGTCACCCCGCAGAGCGCGGTCATGGCGTCGCGGCCGGCCTTCGCCATCAGCCATGCTCCCGGCCACATGTTCATCACGGACGTCCCGGAGAGCAGGTACCGGGAGCCGGCAGGGCGGCAGGACTAGAAGCTCCGTGCGTTGGCCAGCACGGGAAGCTTTCCGCGGACGTCCGGGATGACGGAGGTATCGACGTCGACCACGGCCAGTTCCGGTTCGCCGCCAAGCGCCACCAGCGCGGATCCCAGCGGCGACACCACCGCACTGTGGCCGATCCCGGTGGGCGCAGCGCCGGCGGACGGCAGCCCCAGGGTTGCCGGATCACCCTGGCCGCAGGCCACCACAAAGGTGGTGCTGTCCACGGCCCGGGCACGGACCAGCAGGTCCCACTGCTCCGCCTTGCCTTCGCCGGCACCCCAGGACGCGCAGACGATGTTGATGGCGGCGCCGGCCCTGGCGTTGGCCGTGAACAGTGCAGGGAAGCGGACGTCGTAGCAGGTGGCCAGGCCGATGGTGGTGCCGCTGACCTCGAAGGTCACCGGCGCCGTTCCCGCATCCACCGAATCGGACTCGGCGAACCCGAACGCGTCAAAGAGGTGGATCTTGTCATAGGACGTGTCGAGCCCCGGGCCGGTGACCAGAAGTGTGTTCCGTACCCGGCCGCCGTCGCCGGGCGTGAACATGCCAACCACGACGGCGATGTCCAGCTCCCGGGCCATGGCCCGTACCGCCGTGGCCCACGGCCCGTCCAGCGGTTCGGCGATGTCGGCCAGCGGATTGCCGAAGGCGCGCATGGCCGCCTCGGGGAATACCACCAGCTCGGCGCCGGCCGCCTTTGCCCGCGTGGCGTAGTCTCGGATCAGCCCGAGGTTGGCCGCAAGGTCGGCGCCGGTGACGATCTGGGCAACTGCTAAACGCATGGATCTGCTTCTCTCTGTTGTATACCTGATGTATGCGAAAAAGTTCGGGGACGGCGGCGTCCGGCCGGGAGAAGGCATACGCCTACCTCCGTGAAAACATCCTGACCGACCCGGAAATGCAGGGCCGCTTCCTCAACGAGCAGGAGCTGGCCGCAGAAATCGGAGTATCCCGCACCCCCGTCCGCGAGGCCCTGCTGCTGCTGGTCTCCGACGGGCTGGTGGAACTCATCCCGCAGCGCGGGGCCTATGTTCCGCCGGTGACGGGCCGCGAAATCTCGGAACTGATGGAACTGCGCGGCGTGCTGGAAAGCCACGCCGCCCGCCTCGTCATCGAGCACGGAAGCGTGCCGGCGGACAAGATGCAGGACACCCTCGACCAGCAGTCCAGGCTGCCCGAAGGCCAGGGTGCGGAAGCCGCTCAGGAGTTCATTCGGCTGGACACCCTCTTCCACCAGCAGCTCATCGACGCCGCCGGTAACGAGCTGATTTCCCGGACCTACAGCAAGCTGCACGTCCGGCAGGTCGTCGTCGGGGTTTCCGCCCTGTTCCGGACCGGAGGCCGGCGCGAGCAGGTGTGCACCGAACACCAGGACATCCTCGATGCCCTGGTGTCCGGAGACGCGGCGAAGGCGCAGGAGGCCATCGACCATCACCTGGCCGTCACCCGCGACATCCTGCTCCGCACCTGATCCCGCACCTGATGGAGTTTTTGTCCAGCTAATGGGACTTCCGAAGCCTTTAGCGGCCAATATCTGGACAAAAACTCGCAACCGTCAGCGGGATTCGCCGACGCCGGACTGCTGGCGGGCTGACGTGGAACCTTCCAGGAGCAGCCGGTAATCCAGGTCCTCCACCGCGTCGTTGTCCCGGCCGAGGGCCAGTCCCACCACGGTGACCGCTGAAGCCACGGCCACGTAGATGGCCACCGGAATCCAGGTCCCGAACTGGGCGAGCAGCACCGTGAACAGGAGGGGTGCGATGGCGCCGCCGATCACGCCCGCGAAGGTGTAGGCCAGCGAACTGCCGGTGGACCGGAGCCGCGGGGAGAACTGTTCCACGATGAAGGCCGCCTGCGGTCCGTACATGAAGGAGTGCGCCATGAGGCCAAGGACGATGCCGATGATCAGCATCGGCTGGTTGTTTCCGCCCAGGACGCCGAAGAAGACGAACGTCCACACAGCGCCCACCACAGCGCCGACCCCGTAGACCAGGCGGCGGTTGAAGCGGTCGGAGACGGCGCCGGCCAGCGGGATCATGAACAGCTGGAAGGCTGAACCGATAAGGACGGCGGTGAGGACCTGGTTGCGCTGGTAGCCGAGGACCTGAATGCCGTAGGTGAGCGTGAAGACGGTGAACAGGGCGTACAGGACGTCAGGTCCCACGCGGCACAGGATGGCGGCGATCAGTGGACGGAGCTCCTTGCTGAAGACCTCGCGGACGGGGGCATGCGGCTGTTCGCCGTGCGCCTCGATGGCCTTGAAGATGGGGGTGTCCTCCAGCTTCAGCCGGATCCAGAGGCCGAAACCGACCAGCACAGCCGAGACCAGGAACGCGATGCGCCAGCCGAAGCTCAGGAACTGCTCCTCGGTGAGCGCGACCGTCAGCACGGCAAGGGCGCCGTTGGCCAGCAGGTTGCCGGCGGGCGGGCCCACTTGGGCCGCGGAGGCCCAGAAGCCGCGGCGGTGCGGGTCTCCGTACTCGCTGGAGAGCAGGACGGCGCCGCCCCATTCGCCGCCCACGCCCACGCCCTGCGCGAACCGCAGCAGGACCAGGAGGATTCCGGCCGTGGCGCCGATGTTGGCGTAGCCGGGCAGCACGCCGATGAGAACCGTGGCCACGCCGATGATCATCAGGGTGGTCACCAGGACCTTCTTGCGGCCGATGCGGTCCCCGAGCCGGCCGAAGATGATGCCGCCGACCGGGCGGGAAACATAGCCGACGGCGTAGGTCGAGAAGGCGAGGACCGTCCCGGTCAGGGGATCGGTCGCCGGGAAGAAGACAACCGGAAATACGACGGCGGCCGCCGCCGAGTAGACGGCGAAGTCGTACCACTCGAGGGCGGTGCCGGTGAGACTGGCGGCAAAGGCCTTGTACAGGCCCTTGGGGTGAACTGTCGGATGCGGGGTGGCATGCGGATGCGGCGTGGTGCCGGGACCCGGAACTGGAGCGTTGGCCATGGTGTTGTCCTCCACGAGGTTTTTCTAGTGACGACTGTCACGCTGGCGTTAAATGTATACATTACGCATACTGGATGTACATTGGCGACCGTTTCCGGTTTCCGGTTTGTAAAAATTTCTGCAGCAGCAAATGCAAAGGATGGATCCACGATGACGACGCTGAGCTTCGAACTACCGGACGGCCGCACGCAGGATGTGGAGGTCAGGCACCTCCTGAATGCCGGCTACGCGGGGCGTGAGCAGGATGAAGTCCAGGCCCATATCGCTGAGCTCGCTGAACTTGGCGTTCCGGGCCCGGCCACTACTCCCGCCCTGTATCCAGTGTCCCCCTATCTGGCCCAGCAGGTATCGGAAGTCCAGGTGCAGCATGAGCGGACCTCCGGGGAAGCCGAGTGGGCCCTAGTCATCACCGCGGACGGTGTGCTGCTCACCGTCGCCTGCGACCACACGGACCGCGCGCTCGAGGTGCACGGTGTGGCCTGGAGCAAAAACGCGAGCCCGGACGTCCTGGGCCGCAAGGCCTGGCGGCTCGATGACGTGCGGGACCACCTGGACCGGATCACCCTCAGGGCCTGGGTGGGGGAGGGCGACACCCCCGACACCCTCATCCAGGACAGCTCGCTGGAAGCCCTGCTGACCCCCGACTACTGGCTGGACGTCCTCACCGAGCGGGGCCTCAACGCCCCCGGAACGGTGCTCATCTCCGGCACCGTGGCGATGACCGGCGGCGTAAACCAGTTCGCCCGCAGCTGGAAGGTGGAGATGGCCGATCCCGTGACCGGAACCTCCGTGGACGTCCAGTACGTCGTGGAACAGATGGCCGAGCCGATCGGCTGACGATTCCGGACGCTAAGGCAGGACGACGACGGCGGGAACCTCCCGCCGTCGTCCGTCACCTTAAGCGCGTCCCGCCTTGGGTGCCGCTCCCGCCGGAATCTGCCCGCGCGCCCGTCGCTTCCGGACTGTCAGGTAAAGCCTGTGGGCGGTGATCACGAGTGCCAGCCACGCCGCGCCGAGCGCCCACGCGGCGAGAACGTCGGTGAGCCAGTGGTGGCCCAGGTACACCCTGCTCAGGCCCATGGCCGCTGCGAAAACCGCGGCGGCCGCTGCGGTGAGAACGCGGCTCCGGGCCGTCTTTAGCCGCAGGATGATCAGGTAGGCCACGATTCCCGCGATCACCACCGCATTCAGGGAATGGCCGCTGGGGAACGAGGCCGAATGCTCGTAGGGCGGTACGGCGTCGCTGAGGTCCGGGCGGGTGCGGCCGATCAGCCGCTTTCCGGCGATGGTCATCAGAAGCGACCCCAGGCCCGCCGTGACGATCAGGATGACAGGCGTCCAGGACCGTCGGCGAAATGCCAGTATGCCCATCACTGTCAGGGCGAGGATCGGCATCCCGATGGTTCCGCCCACGTCCGTGAAGGCCGTGATGGCCACGTCCAGGCCGGGGGAGCGCAGGCTCTTGCCGGCTGCCAGCACCGGATGGTCCAGGCCGGCCACCCCGTCGGCGCGGACCACGGACTCGTAAACTTCGGCAAAGGCCGCGGTCAGCACGGCTGCGGCCACCGCGCCCACCAGCAGCGTCAGTACCAGGGCGCCGTGCGGACCCAGGATCTGGCTGATCCGCTGGACTCCGTCGACCAGAAGCCGGCCGAACCGGCTCTGCCAGCGGGTGAGATCCTTGCCGCCGACGGATGTGTCCTGGCGCAGCTCGCCGCGCACGCCTGTTTGCGGCGTTCCCTGTTTGTCAGTCAGCGGTCCGCCGGGCAGCGGCCTGTCCGTCAATGGCTTGTCAGTCAACGGTTCGTCAGGCAATTAGGGGTCCTGTCCCTCGTCGGTGGCACCGCACTCAGCAGCAAGGCATTTAGTAAGCAAGCTTACTGCTTGTTGCCCTGAGCCGTCCACGGGAACAGCCGTCTACGGGAACAGAAAACGCGGACGACGGGGGGGTCCAGCCCCCCGCCTGCCCGTTACACAGCCGTTTTGTCTGCGCCGCGTAAACGGCAGGGGGCAGGGGCTGAGTTAGTGCGGGCTGTGGTGGGGGGCGGTGGCGGGCCAGGCGCGGGCGCGGCCGGCCTTGGCCCGGTAGGAGGACAGGAAGGTGGAGATGCGGCGCACGGCCTCGCGGATATCGTCCACCGCGGGCAGGATGACGAACCTGAAATGGTCGGTGGCGTGCCAGTGGAACGCCGTTCCGTGCGAGACCAGGATTTTCTGGTCCTGCAGCAGGTCAAGGACGAACTGCTCGTCGTCCACGAACGGGTACATCTCCGGATCCAGCTTCGGGAACAGGTACATGGCGCCGGCCGCCGGCACGCAGCTCACGCCGGGAAGCTCGTTCAGCAGCCGGCAGGCAAGGTCGCGCTGCTCCCGCAGCCGGCCGCCGGGCCGGATCAGATCCGTGATGCTCTGGTAGCCGCCCAGCGAGGTCTGAATCGCGTGCTGCGCGGGAACGTTGGGGCAGAGCCGGAGCGAGGCCAGCAACTCCAGTGATTCCCGGTAGGCGGCGGTGGCCCAGCGCGGCCCGCTCACCGCCACCCAGCCCGCCCGGTAGCCGGGCATCCGGTACGCCTTGGACAGGCCGGAGAACGTCAGCACCGGGATGTCCCGGGCCACCGAAGCCATGTGGATGTGGACGTAGTCCTCGAACAGGATCTTCTCGTAGATCTCGTCGGAGAACAGCACGAGGTCATGGCGCCGGGCCAGGTCAGCGAACCCCTCCAGGATGTGCCGCGGATACACGGCGCCGGTCGGGTTGTTGGGGTTGATGAGCACGATGGCCCGCGTGCGGTCCGTGATATTGGCCTCGACGTCCGCCATGTCAGGCCACCAGTTGTTCTCCTCATCGCAGACGTAGTGCACGGCGCTGCCGCCGCACAGCACGGTGGCAGCCGTCCACAGCGGGTAGTCCGGCGACGGGATCAGGACCTCATCGCCGTCCTCCAGGAAGGCCTGCAGCGTCATGGAAATGAGCTCGCTGACCCCGTTGCCGATGAAGATGTCCTCGACGCCGATCTCCATCAGGCCCTTGGTCTGGTAGTACTGCGAGATGGCGGTCCGGGCGGAAAAAATGCCCTTCGAGTCGCTGTATCCCTGGGCCTCGCGCAGGTGGTGGATCATGTCCACCACGATGGATTCCGGCGCATGCAGGCCGAACGGCGCCGGATCCCCGAGGTTCATGCGCAGAATGCTGTGGCCTTCCGCCTCCATCTTCTTTGCCGCATGCTGCACCGGACCCCTGAGGTCGTAACGGACATCTTGCAATCGGCTGGAATTCTGCATGGCGCGCATGAGGCATGCTTTCACAGCTGCGCGGCTCCGGACAACGTGAAACGTCCCGGCCCCACGGGTTTGCCATGAATGACCTCGACGCCCTCGCCGGGGCTTCCGGAATCCGCTATGGTGCGGGCATGGCCAGTGACCCGATTGCTGATTACGCCCTTCTTTCCGACTGCCGTTCAGCCGCGCTGGTGGGGGCGGCCGGATCGGTGGACTGGCTATGTTTTCCGCGCTTTGACAGCCCCTCGGTTTTTGGCCGCATTCTCGGCGAGGAGGCCGGATTCTGGGCGATCCGGCCGGTGGACGGCACCGGAACGTCCCGGCGCTACGTTGGACCGAGCATGGTCCTCGAAACGACGCACACCTCGGGGTCGGGGACAATCACGGTGACCGATGCCCTGTTGCTCGGCGACGGCAACCGCGGCCACGAACTCGGCGCAGCGTCTCCGGGCGCGCTGCTGCGGAGCGTCAGGTGCACCAGTGGGGAGGTTGCGGTGGACGTGATCTTCGATCCGCGGCCCGAATACGGGCTGGTCCGGCCGCTGCTGCAACAGGCCGACGGCGGGCTGCTCGCCAGGGGCGGGGCCGATGTGCTGGCCCTTTCCAGCCCGGTGCCCTTCGAACTGGACGGCGGGCCCGCCCATGCCCGCCTATCACTGCGTGCGGGTGATGCAGCGCATTTCGTCCTGCACCACCGGCACAGCTGGGAGGACCGGCCTCCATTGTGGGACCAGGCGGAAGCCGCGCGCCGGCTCGAGGACACGCTGCAGGGCTGGAACAGCTGGTCGGAACTGCACCA
Source organism: Arthrobacter sp. NPDC056691 (assembly GCF_042791415.1). Lineage (NCBI taxonomy): Bacteria > Bacillati > Actinomycetota > Actinomycetes > Micrococcales > Micrococcaceae > Arthrobacter > Arthrobacter sp. NPDC056691. Next base: position 24,378 of record NZ_JBHTXX010000002.1, on the reverse strand, counting down.
GGGCTACCGCGGGCCGTGGCAGGATCTCGTCAGCGCCAGCGGACGGTTCCTCCAGGCACTGACGTACTTCCCTACGGGTGCCATGGTGGCTGCCGCCACCACCTCGCTGCCCGAGGTGGCCGGCGGAACCCGCAACTGGGACTACCGGTACACCTGGATCCGGGACGCAAGCATGACGCTGCAGGCCTTATGGGTGGCCGCCTGTCCCGACGAGGCCGGAAAGTTCTTCCGCTTCCTGGCCACGGCGGTCGCGGCGCAGCAGGACGGCGACGATCTGCAGATCATGTACGGCATCGGCGGGGAACGTGACCTGTCCGAGCGGGAACTGCCGCACCTCCCGGGCTGGCGCTCCAGCCGGCCGGTGCGCGTGGGCAACGGCGCCTGGCAGCAGCGCCAGCTCGATATCTACGGCGAGCTGCTCGACGCCGCGGACCGGCTGCCCGAATACCTCGCCGACCTGGAACCGGAAACGAAACGCTTTCTGGCGGGCGCTGCAGACCTCGCCGCCGCCCGGTGGCAGGCACCGGACCAGGGCATCTGGGAGGTCCGCGGCGAGCCCCGCCATTTCCTGCATTCGAAGCTCATGTGCTGGGTCGCCGTGGACCGCGCCATCCGGCTGGCGGATGCCCTGGACGCGCAGGACAGGGTCCCGGACTGGGAGCAGGCACGGGAGGCAATCGCTGCCACGATCCGCGGGGAAGGCTGGAGCGAGGCCGCGAACGCCTACACCCAGTCCTTCGGCTCGGCGGAGCTCGACGCCTCAAGCCTGCTGCTCTGCATCGTGGGCTTCCTGCCCGCCGATGACCCGCGCATGCTGGCCACCATCGATGCCGTCGACCGCAACCTCACCGATGACCGCGGGCTGGTCTTCCGCTACCGGGCTGCCGACGGGCTGCCGGGGGAGGAGGGAACCTTCCTGCTCTGTACCTTCTGGCTGGCCCAGGCCCTGGCGCTCGCCGGGCAGACCGGACGTGCCCGCAAAGTTTTCGACCGTGCCGCCGGCTTCGCGTCGGACCTGGGGCTGCTCGCCGAGGAGGTGGCGGCCGACGGCCGCGAACTGCTGGGCAACTTTCCGCAGGCCTTCAGCCACATCGGCCTCATCAACGCAGCCTGGGCCATCGCAGCTGCTGAACAGGAAAGCTCCGGCGGCTAAACGCCAGGCAATCGGACGACGGCGGGACCTGCCGTCGTCGTCAGCGAGCCGCTGGCAGGGTCAGAGTTCCGGAACGCACTCCCCGCCGCCCAGAATGGCCAGGCCGGCGAGGTCGCCTGAGGCGAACTCCGTGAGGTCGGCGCCCTCCGGGTTCATCAGCTGGGTGGGGTCATTGACGTGGTCCAGGCCTACGACGTGGGCGAGCTCGTGCATGATGACGGCACGGGCGTACCGGCGTCCGTCCGGCCACTGCAGAATGTCGGCGAAATCGGGGGCATCGAGTGCCACCTGCCCGGCCACCAGGACATACGGCTGCCCCTCCACGTACGCATATCCGCTGCCGCCCAGGCCGTCCACATCCCCGGCCAGGTCTGGACTCTCCGCAGGGTTGGACCAGGCGATCAGTACAGGTGCCCATCTCTTGCCGTAGAGGTCCGGCTGGTACATTTCGCGCTCCTCGCTGGGAGCTTCCGACGTGGGGCCGTCATAAACGAAGCGCAGCCCGGTGGCGGCCGAAACCCTGGCGACCGCCTCCTGGATCATCTGGTCAGCACCCGGCGGGGCGTCGTCGGGGCGGACCACGTAATGCACGGGCCGGCAGGGATCGTAGGCAGCAAAGGGCTGGCCGGGGTCCGGGGACTCCTGCAGGGCGTAAGCCTTCGACCCTGTACTGGCAGGCGGCTGCCCCAGCGGTGCGTCGGCGGCTTCGAATCCGGGCGGCGGCACCGGCGCTCCCGGGAGATACGGCAGGACTGCGGGCAGCACAAAGCGCTCGAACAGCATCGGCACGGACGAGAGGCCAAGGAGCAGGGCGATGCCCGCGCCGATGGCCCACTTCCTGCCATGCCCGCGTGTGGGCCGGACCGGAAGCGGCGGGCCCGAACGCCATGGGGCGGGGCCCTGCTGGATACCCAGGGCCTCATCGATGGCCCACTGAGGAATCCGCCCGCTCGCGGAGCGGCGGACACCCGGGGGCAATCCCTCTGCGGTCACGCCATGGTCAGCCGGCATGCCCGAGCCGGCCGGTCCGCCAAAACTGGATGGCAAGCCAAAATCGGCCGGCGGCGGGCTCTCCCGCCAGTTGGAGTCCGGACGCAACAGTGACCCCCTGTTGTTGCATTGCGCCATCACGCGGGATGGATCACCACAGCATAAGGGGACGGAGCGACAAATGCTGACTTCGGTTTCAGACCAGCGCCGCCGGCGTTGCCGTGATCAGTGGCAGCACGTAAGTTTCAGCATAGAAATGCCCAGCACACAGCCTGAAGGAGAGCTGAGGATGTCCCTGTTCAAAGGACTTGTTAATGGAGCGCTCGCCGGCGCCGCGGGAACCACGGCGCTGAATGCCGTTAGCTACCTGGATATGGTGTGGCGGGGCCGGGCGGCGAGCACCACGCCCGCCGACTCTGTGGAGCGGCTGGCGGAGCAGGCAGGCGTGACGATCCCGGGAACCGAGGCCCAGCGTGGGAACCGGGTGGAGGCGCTTGGTCCGCTGCTCGGCATCGCCACCGGCATGGGACTCGGCGCTGTGCTGGGGGCGGCCGGATCACTGGGGGTGCGCACCGGACCCGTCTTGTCGGTGGCGGTGGCCTCCGTGGCGGCCCTGCTCGTCTCGAACGTTCCCATGACCGCCTTGGGCGTGACTGATCCGCGGACCTGGAGTGCCGCGGACTGGGTCAGCGACATCGCGCCGCACGTCGCGTACGGCGCGGTCACGGGGCACCTGCTGGAGCACCTGCCCAAGTAGGTGGCTGTCCCCAGAGGTACCGAAACCATGCAGGAGCCTGAGCACTCCCGGCCGGACAGCCGGAAGGCGCGCTGGGGCACCCGCTGGGCCACCGTCGTCGCCGTCCTCCAGCGGCTGCTGTACGTGGCCATCACCGCCGCCGTGGGCTGGGCTGTCTATTTCTTCCTGCTCGCCCGGCTGGCGAAGGGACCGGAGCAGGTGTGGGTGTTCCTCCCCGTCTGGTTGATTGCCGCGTACGCCTTCCTGCCCCGCGTCCACAAGATCCTCAGCAGCCTGTACCTGCCGAATTACTTCATCGGGCGAGCCCGCACGGGCGACGGAGTGCTGGGCGATCCGGTCAATCTCGCCGTCATCGGTCCGGCGGACGAGCTGCGCACCGCCATGCTCACGGCAGGATGGACCGAGGCCGATCCCGTCACCCCGGCCACCGCATGGCGGACCCTCACCGCGACGCTGCTGGGCAGGAGTTATCCGCAGTCGCCGGTCAGTGCGCTGTACGTCTTCGGCAACAAACAGGACATGGCGTTCCAGCGTGCAATCGACGGCAATCCGCGCAAGCGGCACCACGTGCGGTTCTGGAAGTGCCCGGACGGCTGGATGCTTCCCGGCGGGTTCGCCGTCGACTGGGTGGGTGCCGGAACATACGACAAAAGCGTGGGCCTCTCGCTCTTCACGTTCCAGATCACGCACAAGATCGCCGACGGGACCGACGAGGAACGCGACTTCATCATCGGCACCCTGAAGACTGCCAATGCCGTGGAATCCGTGCACGTGATCAGGCACTTCTCCTCCGGCTACCACCACCGCAACGGCGGAGGAGACAGCATCCGCACGGACGGGGACCTTCCCATCATCGACCTCCGGCCGCCCGGCCATGCGGAGAACGAACCCGTGCTTGACTGCTAGTCACAGCAACGGAGGTAAGGACGGCATGGACAAGGCGATCATCAAATGCGCGCACTGCGGGCAGGCCAACCGCGTGCCCGCTGCCGCAGAGGGCCGGCCGCGGTGCGGAAAATGCCGCCGCGACCTGCCCTGGGTGGTGGAGGCGGGCGACGACGACTTCGCAGTCATAGCCGAAGAGTCCCGCGTGCCTGTGCTGGTGGACTTCTGGGCGGTATGGTGCGGACCCTGCCGGATGGTGAGCCCGGTGCTGGACCAGTTGGCGCATGAGCGGGCGGGCGAGGTGAAGCTCGTGAAAGTGGACGTGGACAAGGCACCGCAGCTTTCCGCCCGTTTTGCCATCCAGGCGGTCCCGACGCTGATGGTGATCGTGGATGGAAAGATCGTGGCCCGAAAGGCAGGCGCGGCCCCCGCCCCCGAGCTGGACCGCTGGCTGAGGGAGGCCCTCGCATGAGTGCTGAAGCTCTTCCGGGAGTGGACACTGCTGCGGCCAAACTTTTCTGGTCTGAGTATGCCGCCGCCTGCCCTGAAGCGGTCCGCCTCTGTGGGGACTACACAGTTGAACGCTTCGGGGATTCGGTGGCACTGGCCGATGAGCTGTTGCGGGCAGTGACCGAGGGGGCCAAACGGGCCACCTCTGAACTCGCCGACGAATTCCTTGCGGCCGGGGAGAGCCTGCCCCGCATCGGGTCGCACTGGATCGCGTGTGACGGCTCTGGCGTCCCGCGTGTCGTGCTGCGGACCGTCGAGCTGCGACTCGGCCCGTTCACCAGCGCCGATGAGGCGTTCGCCCGGGATGAGGGCGAGGATGACGGCTCGTTGACGAGCTGGCAGGCGGGGCACCGGAGGTACTGGACCCGCGCCCGCGACCGCCGCGGGCTGGAATGGGCGGAAGCCGACGAGATTGTTTTCGAGCGGTTCCGGGTGGTTTGGCCGCCTGACCTGGCGGACCCGGCCTAGGGTCCGCCGGGTCCGCTCGTCAGGGTCTGGCCTGGGATGTTGGGTATCAGATGGTCCGCGGGGCCTTCGCCAGGTTCTCGCGGAGCTCGGCCGCGTTCTGCCGGACGACGTAGGCCGGACGGTCGCGCTCGACACGCCAGCTGTCGGACAGGGGACCGATGTTCACGGTGTCGAAGCCGAACTCGTCGTAGAGCTTTGCCACCAGCTCACTCGCCTCGGGGTAGTCGCTGGCCGTGGCCAGCGCGCGGCGGTTCTCCGTGCCCGCCGGGGCGCCGTCCGAGGTGATCTGCTTGGCCATGATGTGGTTGAAGCCCTTGGCCACCCTGGACTCCGGAAGGTGTTCCTGCAGCAGGCCGGACGTGGTGGCTACCCCGTTGTCCAGCGCCGGGAATCGGCCGTCCCGCTCCCAGTAGTAGTTGTTGGTATCTATCACGATCTTTCCGGCCAGCGGCTCCACGGGGATGTCCCGGTAGCTCTTGAGCGGAACGGTGACGACGGCAAAGTCGCCCTCTGCTGCAGCCTCCGCAGCCGTGGCCGCTTTTGCCCGCGGGCCCAGCTCCGCAACGAGGGCGGCCAGCGTTTCCGGCCCCCGTGAATTGCTGATGACCACGTCATAGCCAAGCTCCACAGCCTTCCGCGCGACCTGGCTTCCAATGTGTCCTGCACCGATGATTCCGATTGTTGTCATGTTCGGCGCAACAGCCGGCGGCCGGCAGGTATTTCGCACATTACGCCAGACGACGTACCCCCAACGACGGCGGACTGCCGCAAGCCAGCGAGTGCCCAAGTAGCGGACGCTGCGCAAATTCGAGTACCTGCTACGGATGCCGGTCAACGCTGTGGCACATAGGGTTGATTTATTGGGTGGTGGAAAGTGTGCCGGCGCCACCAGTTGCTGGCAGACACTGGGCTGGGAAGGCCGCCACGGTTGTTGCCGGACCGGCCGGTCCTCCCCGGCTGATTCGGCACGTCGGTGATCGCCGGATCGGTTCGACGCAGGGCTCGCCAAAGCCTCGTCCGACCGCCGGCAATCATGGTTGAGTACCCGGTCCGGCCTTAAGTTGCCGCCCCACCTGTGAGGGCCACTATGAAGATTCCGAGGTCTGAACTTCCCGTCATCACGGCGGCTGTGAACGCGGCCCCCGTGAAGGCGGTCCCCGACCTGACTTCCGGCCCGGCCGCGGTGGCGGACGCTGCCGCCGTGCGGCCGCAAGGCGATGGGGTCGCCCCCGTTCCGGCGCGCGCCGATATCGGCAACTGGCCCGACCCCATGTAAGCCGGATCCGACGTAGAACGCACCGCTGCAGGCGGACGACGGCGGGAGGTCCCGCCGTCGTCGTTCTTGCCGGCGTCTGCCTGGTTCCCCTCGGCGCTCCGTTGAAGTGTCCGGCACGCCCCGGAATACTGGAAACGGGACAATCTCCGGAGGCAGGGGCGGTGAAAAGGTGACGGGTTCAGCAGGGGGCGACTTCAGGCGGAAAGTGGAGCGCGCGGCCGAACTCCGTGCCCTCCGGTCCGCCGGCGGCACAGCGGCGGACGACGCGGAGCTGTCCGCCGCGGAGGCTGAACTGCGCGAAAAGCGCCGGAAGGTCAGCGACCCCGCCCGGGCCGACTACCTGATCCGGGACGCGATGGCGCAGGGAAAGTTCGACAACCTGAAATACTCCGGCAAGCCAATTCCCGGCCTGGGGGAGGGCTACGACCCCGACTGGTGGGTCAAGGGCCTCATCCAGCGTGAGCACCTTAGCGGCCTCGGACCAAAAGCGATCCTGCTGCGCACCGAGGACGCGGAGCTGGACGCCAGACTGGACGCACAGCACACGGAAAAACAGGTGCGCGACATCGTCGAGGACTTCAATGCCAGCGTCATCGACGCCCGCCGCCAGCTGCAGGGCGGGCCACCGGTGGTGACGAAAACCCGTGACGCCGGCCTCGAGGTGCAGCGGTGGCGGGAACGGCGGGCGGCGGCGGCCGCGGCTGCGCCGGAACCTGCTACCGAAGCCAAACCCCCGTGGTGGCGACGCCTGCGAAACCGCCCTTCCTGAAAGCTGCTCCCTGCGCCACCGTCCTGAAGTCCGCGGAACATGTCCGCCGTGACTCGGGCACGGCCGCACCCGCAGGTGGCACCATAAAGGAATGGTGGCTGTTCTGCTGGGATGGAACCCGGGCGTAGGCGATACCTGGCCGGGCTATTCGCGGGTGGTGGATGAGCTGGGCGCCGCGGGTGTGCACCGGCGGGCGTGGCCCACCGCCCCCGGTGCCCAGCCGGCGCCGGGAGCGGATGCATGGCTCCTGCTGCTTGGAAAGACAGGCTGCGGGCTGATTGGCCACGGGGTGGTCGCCTCCAGGCCATACACGGCTGCCGGGCCGGGTCTGAAACACCGGACCCGGACCTGCATTGACGTGGACTTTGACGTGCTGCTGCCGCTCGGAGACCAGGTCCCGGCAGACATCCTGGCGGCCCGCGCGCCGCTGACGGACTGGGCGGCTGCGGCGGACGCTGGCGCCTGCAGGCCGATCCCGGAGGAACAGGCGCGCGCCATCAGGGAGCTCTGGGCCGAGTGCCTGCCGGCCGATGAGATTGATCCTGTTCTTCCGGTGCCCGGCACCTTGCCGCAGGACGACCTGATCCGGGTAGGCGTGAACCGGTACGAGCGCAACCCGCACGCCCGGCGCGTCTGCCTGGCGCACCACGGCACCTCATGCGCCGCCTGCGGATTCTCCTTCGAAGCCGCTTACGGCCCGGAAGGCGAAGGCTTCATCCACGTCCATCACCTGGTGCCGGCAGCGCAGCTAGGTCCCGGCTACGAGCTGGATCCTGTGGGGGACCTCGTTCCGCTGTGCCCCAACTGCCATGCCATGGCGCACCGGCGCCGGATCCCCTACACCGTGGCGGAACTGCGGGCCATGCTGTCCCGCGCGGGATACATCAGCGGGTCCGTGGTGTCTGAGCAGGAGCTTGACGCCCAGGCCGACGCCCGCCGTATCCTGGGCAGCACCTGAATCGCGCAGCACCTGAATCGCGCCCTGCCAACGGGATTTAGGGGGACCAGAGCCAGTCCCGGTTGAAGTCGGGATGATCACTGTAGGGGACCGCGAGCGCATTGAGGGACAGGGTGGTCCATTCCAGTGCCTGCGGAATCCATTCGGTCTCATCGCCGAAGGGATCGCTCACGAGCGTGGCCAGGGCGGTCTGCCGGGCCGCCTCGACGATGCTGATCAGGCGCCGCTTGGCTTCGCATTCCAGCAGCAGGCGGCGTTCGTACCACCTGCCCGATTCCGAGGTCGTTCGGTCGTCGAGCAGCTTGCGCGCCGCCGCCTCGTCTTCGGCGATGCGCGCGGACAGGAACTCCACAATGTCCACTGTCTGAGCGTACGCCCGCCGCAACGCGGGCACACGCTGCTAGACGGCGGCGCGAAGCTCCGCGGCAGAGCTGAAAGCCGCTGTGCTGAAATCGGCGACCCTGGGGTCCATCACGCTGCTGAGGTCCGTGGGGGACAGCGGCAGGTAGTAGGCGGAGTGGTACCTGGTGCGGTCGCCGGTCAGCACCCAGGCCGACCCCTTGCGGACGCGGAAGCGCTTGGTCAGGACCGTCCGGTCGCGCTGGATGAGGTGGGCCAGGATATCCGCCATGACATCCTCGTGGGTGGACAGGACCGTTCCCGTCCCGCGGGCCGCGGCCACGAGATCCAGCGCGGCCGCCAGATTGCCGCCGGTCAAGTGTTCTGAACGTTCCACTTCGAGGGACTCCCCGCGCGCCAGTGCGGCGACCGTTTCGACGCAGCGGATCGAGGGTGCCGAGACGATGCGTTCAATGTCAAACATGGTTCCCAGCGAGGCCAGCGACCTGGCGGCCTGCTGCCCGGCCGGCGACAGTGGCCTGCTGCCGGCTGCCGGGTCCCACTCGTCCGTTTTCGTCATCTCAGCCCCGCGCACCAGCAGCAGCATTTTCTCCCGCTTCGGCGCCAATCGGACGCCCAGCTCCAACTGGAGCAGGCTGCCAAGGGCGATGATGGCGGGCCTGTCCCGCGGTTCTGTCACCGTGCGCAAGGCGGCCGGCAGTGATAGCCACTTGACGGCGTCGACCTCTTTGTTGGGAGTGAAGCGGCCTGACTCGGCCGCGGCAGCCCAGTAACGGATGGTCCTGATTCTGCGCTTGCTGTCCTCGTAGCTGATGCTGGGCAGTTCCGCGCCCATGCGGCAGCGCAGGCCCGTTTCCTCCCGCACCTCGCGTTCCGCGCACTCCCGGCCGGTTTCACCAGGGTCCGCCTTGCCTTTGGGGATGGACCAGTCGCCGTGGCCTGGCCGGTGGATCAGGAGCAGTTCAAGGGCGCCCTTCTTTCCGATCCGCCAGGGCAGTGCGCCGTAGGTCGGGGGCTTCCTGCTCATGCGCTCGTCTCCGTCTGAAGGCTGCCGGTTTCGGCAGGAAGCAGGTTCTCGGCAGGAACCAGCGTGAGGGCTGGGGCGTCCTTGGCATGCTGCAGGCTGTCCAGCCGGCTGTAGAGGCCGCCGGACCCGGCGAGTTCGGCGTGCCTGCCGCTTTCCACGATCCGCCCCTTGTCCAGCACGTAAATCCGGTCGGCCCGTTTGAGCGTTGAGAGCCGGTGCGCGATGACGATCACCGTGCGCCCTGCCATGAGCCGCTCGAGACCGCGCATAACGTACTGCTCCGAGATGGCGTCCAGGCCGGACGTCGGTTCATCGAGGATGACGATGGGGGTGTCCCGGACCAGCGCACGGGCGATGGCGATGCGCTGGCGCTGGCCGCCCGAAAGGGTGACGCCGCGCTCGGCCACAGGGGTGTCGTATCCCAGGGGCAGGTTGCGGACGAACTCGTCCACGTGGGCTGCCTCGGCCGCGGCCAGGACCTGCTCCCGGGTGACGCCCTCCGAACCGTAGGCGATGTTGTCGTAGATGGTCCCGCGGAACAGGATGGATTCCTGCAGCACCATGGAGACCTGCCGGCGCACAGTGGCCACCTGCAGGTCCCGTACGTCGATGCCGTCAAGCAGAACTTCTCCCTCGGCAGCATCGTAGAGCCGTGGAATCAGGCTGACGACCGACGACTTGCCGGCACCCGTCGGGCCGGTGATCGCCACGACGCTGCCGGGCTCCGCCTTGAGGTCAATCCCGTGCAGCACGTGCCGGTCGCCCTGGTAGCCGAAGCTCACTAAGCGCAGTTCGACGGCACCGGCCAGCCGCGGTGCGGGCCGAGCGCCGGGCAGGTCCGAGATGGCCGGCGCGGTGTCCAGGATTTCCTGGATGCGCTCGGCGCTGGCCTGGCCTCGGCTGATGACGGTGGTGAGCTTGGCCAGTGACTTCATCGGGGAGTACATGGCTTTGAGGTAGGCAAGGAAAACGAGGAGCAGGCCCAGCGTCAGGGACCCGTCCAGCACCCGCTGGGCGCCGATCCAGAGGACCAGCACTGTGCCCAGGGTCGCGATGATGTCAACCAGCGGCGAGAACATGGACTGCAGCCGGATCACCCTCAGGCCGGCATCACGCCGGCCGTCATTCCGGGTCCGGAATTCCTCCTCGTGGCGCGCCTCGCTGGTGTACGTCTGCATCACCCGGACCGAGGCGAACGTCTCCGACATCGCCGCCGCGATGTCGCTGTCCCTGTTGCGGGACTCCTTCGACGCGCCCTTGATGCGGCGCCGGTAGAAGAGCACTGTGATGAACAGCAGCGGCGACACCGCCAGGCCGATCAGGGCAAAGGTCGGGTCAATCAGCACGCAGATCGTGATGACGAAGCCGAGAATAAAAATATTGGGCAGGAGCACCGACAGGATGGACACCATGAGGGCGCGCACGTAGTCGACGTCGGTGGTGGTGCGCGTTACGAGGTCGCCCAGCCGCTGCTTGTCGTGAAAGGCCAAAGACAGCCGCTGCAGGTGGGTGAAGACTTCGGCCCGGATCGTGGCCATCGCCCTCTCACCGACGCCGTTGAGCAGGCGGGTGCCGAGGTAGTCCGCCCCCGCATTCAGCACTGTCATGGCGAGGAGCGCCGAGGCGGCGAGCAGTAGCAGTTGGAGCTGGCTCAGGCCGGCCAGGCCGAGGAAGGCAGGCATCTCATGGAGCTTGGAGCTGCCCGTCGGCTGCAGCACGTCATCGACGATGACCTTCATGGGCCACGGCAGGGCCACTTCCATGGCGGCGACAAAAACCACCAGGAGGGCGCCGCCCGCCAGCGCCCAGACATGTGGGGCTATCGCCCCGCGGAACCGCCAAAAGGTTTGAAACATCTCTCCCCCTAAGAACCCGGCGGTCGCGGGCATCGCCCGATGGCTGTGCGTTCGGCGATGCTCTGAGACCGGCCAGGGATAATCCCTGGTCCGGCTCAGTATTTCCTACGGAACTTTGGGAAAACCCTCCAGGAACTTGGGGAAAACCTGCTGGCGGTTTGAATAACGACGGCGGCTGCACCGTTTGGGGGGCTTACATCCGGGCTGTCTCGGACTACCGTTTGCATGTAGAGGCAGTTTCAGCCCGCACGGCAGCAAAGGAGACGCCATGGGTGACGTGTGGATCCGCACGATCAATCATGGACTGGTGCGGGCCGACAGGGTTACGGAGATTGCCGCATCCCGCGGATCGGTCCACGAGGAGCGCGGGTATTCGATCAAGGCCGTGGCCGAAGGCAAGGCCTACATTCTTATCGACAACAGCGACCTCGAGGGCACCCCGAACGCACGGTTCGGGCATGCCAGCCGCATGCAGGCGGCACTGCTGCTGGCAGTGGACGCGGCAAGCACTGCCTCCGCGCCCATGGTGATCAGCTATGAACAGGACGGGGAACGCTGGGTCCTCACCCCGGCGTCGGACATCGCGGGTGAACCGGTGCCGGCCGTACCGGTGGCATCGGGGGACCACGCGAAATTGTCCGCCGGCCGGGGCTACCCGAGCAGGTCGTCCAGGTAGCACCACCGCCAGTCCTCGCCCGGTTCGATGCTGCGCATGACCGGATGCCCAGTGGCCTGGTAATGCCTGGAAGCGTGGGTTGCGGACGAGGAATCACAGCAGGCCACGTTTCCGCACTCAAGGCACATCCGCAGGTGGACCGTGACCGTGCCTTCGCGGACGCAGGCGTCACAGCGTGCACCGCGGGGAACCTCGGGATCGGGCGCCGACTCCAGATGCTCGCAGGCGCCGCCCGGCCGGGCGACGGCACCGGATCCGGAAACGTCGGCCTCCTCGATGACGGCGTCCAGCATCGATTCTTCGACGTCGAGCCGCTCCAGGACGCTGCTCAGCACCTCGTGGGCGTAGTTCCCGCCGCTCCTGAGTTCGAGGACCTTCGCCCGCTCGGCCTCGAGCATGGCCAGCCGCAGCTGGGCATAGCGCTGGCTGGGAGTGGCGGCTTCCGCCGTCGGCCTGCCCAGGCGTTCCCACGCTGCCAGGCCGCGCTCGAGCGTCCTTCGCTTGAGCATGGCCACCACCTCCGGAGGGTCATCGTCGGTCCGGAGTTCGTGCAGCCGCTCCACTCCAGCCGCCGTGGCCTGCTGCGTCAGCGAGGCCTGGGAGAGTGCGTCCTCGCCCGGATCGGGGCCCTGCACCCGCAGCAGCCGCACCAGGGCGGGAAGCGTGAACCCCTGCAGCGCCAGGGTGCCGCCCACCACCACCATCGCCGCAAGGATCAGGACGGTGCGGTGCTCCAGGTCCTTGGGTAGCGTGAGGGCTGCGGCGAGCGTGACCACGCCGCGCATGCCGGCCCACGAGATGATGGCTGGGTACTGCCAGGGCGGCGAAGGGTCGTTCCGGGCCACGGCCGGGATGACCCTTGGCAGGTAGGTGGCCGGAAAGACCCACACCGGCCGCAGCAGCAGCACGGCCAGCAGGATCACCGCGCAGCCGGCCCAGATCCTGGCGGCGCCCAGGGAGTCGTCCTGGACGCCCTCGATAATGGCCCGCACCTGCAGGCCGATGAGGAGGAACACCGAGTTTTCCAGCAGGAACTGCACGGTCTCCCAGTTGCTCCGCTGACTCTGCCGGGCGGCCCCGTTGGGCATCGAAGGTGCTTTGGTGCCCATGATCAGGCCGGTGACCACCACTGCCAGAACGCCCGACGCATGGATCGCCTCCGCCGGCAGGTACGCCACGAAGGGTGCCATCAGTGACGTCGAGGTGTTGATGGCAACGTTGCGGATCCGCCGGCGCAGCTGCGTGAGGACGTAGGCTGCGGCGAGCCCCGCCACCAGCCCGCCGCCGGCAGCCAGCAGGAAATCGGCGCCGATCTCCAGCACAGAAACAGTTCCGGCGAGGGCGGCGACGGCGGCGCGCAGGCACACCAGGGCGGTTGCGTCGTTGACCAGCGACTCGCCCTCCAGGATGCTGACGATCCGGCGCGGCATCCCCACCTTGCGGGCAATCGCCGTGGCGGCCACCGCATCCGGCGGAGCCACCACGGCAGCGAGCGCGATGGCCGCAGCCAGCGGTATCTCCGGGAACAGCCACCAGACCACCAGGCCGACGACGACGGTGCCGAAGATGACGTAGCCCACCGAGAGCAGCCCGATGGCCCGCCGGTTGGAGCGGAAGTCGAACAGCGATGTCCGCAGTGCGGCGGCGTACAGCAGCGGCGGCAGCAGTCCGACGAGGACGAGTTCAGGGTTGAGATCGACGCGGGGCACGAACGGGAGGAAGGAACCGCCCACCCCTGCGAGCACCAGGAGCAGCGGGACCGACACATCAAGCTTGCGGCCCAGCGCGCTGACCGCACAGACCACGGCGGCGAGCGCCAGTAACCCCAGGGCGACGTCCATGCGGCTATTCTCTCAACTGTCCCGGACCGCCCGACCGGCCCGGACCGCCAAACGGCGGGCGGCGCCGTCGGGCGGCATGACTACGCAGGCTACGGCGCAGTTCCGCCGACGTCGTCCACACCTTCCGCCGGATCCTGCGAATGCATGCGGATGTCGGTGGGGTCCGCCGTTTCATCGCCTTCGGCTGGTGCTTCGCTGTGGATGCGCTGCAGCATCTCCGGATTTTCGCTCATGACTGCCGCTCCTTAGTTGCGGTTCTGTGCTGGTGGCCATCCCTTAACGTTCATCTAGCTACCGCACCACTCAGCCTGTCAAGAACCGGCCCTGCGCTCTGGCCGTGAATTTTGTTCTGTGCTGAACTGTTGGGGTTGCACCCGAAATGCCCCTGCGGCTGTCCGTCGCAGCACTGCCCTTTGCACCGTCGGCCCAGCCGGTTCGCGCCGGTTGTTGGGAAGGAACACCATCATGGCAACGCACAAGATCGGCTATTTCGTCGGGAGCCTGGCCAGCGGCTCCATCAGCCGGACCCTTTCCAAGGCCCTCATTAGGCTCGCCCCCGGGGACCTCGAGTTCACCGAGATCCCCATTAAGGACCTGCCCCTCTACAGCTACGACTACGACGCCGACTTCCCGCCTGAAGGCCGGGCCCTCAAGGAGGCCATCGAAGGCTCCGACGGCATTCTCTTTGTCTCCCCGGAATACAACCGCTCCATTCCCGGCGCCCTGAAGAATGCCATCGACTGGGGATCGCGTCCCTGGGGCACCAACTCGTTCGCCCGCAAGCCCACCGGCATCATCGGCGCTTCGCCCGGGAGCATCGGCACAGCGGTGATGCAGTCCTCCATGCGCGCCGTGCTGAGCTTCCTCGACGCCCCGCAGCTTAACGCCCCCGAGGCCTACGTGAAGTTCAACCCGGACGTGTTCGGCACTGACGGCGAGGTCAACGACGAATCCACCGAGGCCTTCCTGCGCCACTACATGGAGGAGTATGGCGCCTTCGTCCAGCGGGTCCTGGCGGCCAACGCCCCCGGCCACATCGGTGACCGGGAACCCGACACCCAGAAGCTCTCCCGCTGACCATCCCCCCGTTCTTCCCGAGTTTTTGTCCAGATAATGGCCGTACGGCGGCCCCGAGGCCCCATTATCTGGACAAAAACTCCTGCAAGTGAGGGAAGGGCGGAGCGGGGAGGATGGTCCTAGAGGGGGAGCGGAACCAGGCCACCGAGGTTGCGGTACTTATCGAGCCGCTGCGGGAGGAGTTCGGCCACCCCGGCGGAGCAGAGCGCGGCCAGCTCGTACTCGATGGCCTGACCCAGGCGCTGGCAGAAGGCCCGGCCTTCCAAGGCCGCGTCGGGCCGTTCATCCACGATGTGCTCCACCATGCCATGGGCGTACAGCGAGCCCACGTTGACGCCCTGCGCCTGGGACATGGCCGGGGCGAACTCGGTGCTGCGGTGGACGATGGCGCTCGCGCCCTCGGGCGGCAGCGGGGACAGCCAGGCATGCTGCGCCGCAATCGTGCGGTCGGCCGGGAACAGCGCCAGGGCGCCGCCGCCGGTGCCCTGCCCCATGAGCACGGAAACGGTGGGGGAGTTGAGCCCGATGAGGTCGTGGAGCGACCGGGCGATTTCGCCGGCCAGCCCGCCCTCTTCAGCTTCCTTGGATAGCGCCGCGCCGCCGGTATCGATCACCGTTACCAAAGGCAGCCCGAGCTCCTCGGCCAGCCGCATGCCGCGCCGGGCTTCGCGCAGCGACGCGGGCCCCATGGCGGTCTGCTGCGAGGGCCGGGGCCGGGTGTGCCCGATCACCACGCAGGACTTCTGCCCGAAGCGGGCCAGCGCCAGCAGCAGCCCCGGGTCCTTTTCGCCCTGGCCGGTGCCGTTGAGCGGAAGCACATCGCGGGCACCGTAGGCGAGCAGTTGCCGCAGGTCCGGGCGCCGCGGATTCCGGGAGATTTCGATTGATTCCCAGGCGCCGGCGTCGGACGGTTTCACGGACAGCGTCCGCGGCGGGCGGACCCGCGCAGGCGGGCCGGCCACAAAAATGCCCAGGGCGCGGTCCACGACGTCGGACAGCTGCCACGGCGGGACCACCGCGTCCACGAGCCCCTTGTCGAAGAGGTTCTCGGCCACCTGGACGTTCTCCGGAAAAGGGGAACCGTGTAGCGCCTCGTAGACCCGGGGCCCCAGAAACCCCAGGAGGGCGCCCGGCTCCGCCACGGTGATGTGCCCGAGGGAACCCCAGGAGGCCATGACGCCGCCGGTGGTGGGGTGCCGGAGGTAGACGAGGTAGGGCAGGCCTGCCTGCCGGTGTGCCCGGACGGCCGCGCTGATCTTCACCATGGAGAGGAACGCGATGGTCCCCTCCTGCATGCGGGTGCCGCCCGACGCCGGTCCGGACAGGAGCGGTAGCCCCTGCCGGGTGGCGCGTTCGACGGCGTTCACGATCCGTTCCGCTGCAGCGAGGCCGATGGAGCCGGCCAGGAAACGGAATTCGCTGACGATGACGGCCACCCGGCGGCCGCGGATGAGGCCTTCGCCGGTGAGGACGGACTCGTCCACGCCGGTTTTCTCCCGGGCCGCCGCCAACTCCTGCCGGTATTCCGGGCTGGGATCAGGGTCCACCACGGGCGAGTCCCAGGAGTGGTACGAGCCGGGATCGAGCACGGCGGCGATGAGTTCGGCAGCATCAAGGTGCCGGACCTTCTGGCCTGTGCCCTTATTCTGACCGGTCCCCATGCTCAGCGGCCTTCCCCGGAGGCGGCGGCAGCGGCGGCGGCGGCCGGAACCAGGCCGAGCCACTGCCGGATCTGTTCGCCGTCCTGGTCCAGCAGCGGCGGAGCCGTGTGGGCCTTGAGCGTGGTTTCCGCGGTGTCCGCGGCGCTGAAGAAACGCAGCGGCGGGCCCGGCAGGGTGACGTTGCCGAGGATCTTGTGGGCGACGTCGATCACCAGGCCCTGCGAATGGACCTGTTCCCATTCGTAGACCTCATCCAGGGTGCGGACCTTGCCCGCGGGGATCCCGGCATCGTTCAGCATGGCCAGCAGCGGCTCCGCCTCGTACCCGGCGAACACCCGCTCCACCTCCTCGATGACCTTTTCCCGGTTCCGGACCCGCTCTGCGTTGGACGCGAACTCCGGACGGTCCGCGTCAATGCCGAACGCCGCCGCAAACGTGCGCCACAACTTCTCGCTGCCCACGCTGATCTGCACGCTGCCCTGCCGGCAGTGGAACAGGCCGTAGGGCGCGATGGACGGATGGTGGTTGCCCTGCGCCTGGGGCACCTCGCCGGCAACGGTGGCGCGCGTGCCCTGGAACGCGTGCACACCGATCAGCGCCGCGAGCAGCGAGGTCCGCACGATCTGCCCCTGGCCCGTCCGTTCGCGCTGCAGCAGCGCCGCCAGCGTGCCGAACGCCCCGTACATGCCCGAGAGCAGGTCCGCGATGGGCACACCCACCCGCTGGGGGTCGTCCGGGCTGGAGCCGGTGAGGGACATCAGGCCGGCCTCACCCTGCAGGATCTGGTCGTAGCCGCTGCGGCGTGATTCGGGGCCGTCGTGGCCGAAACCGGTGATGGACAGGACCACCAGCGACGGGTTCAGCGAATGCATCTCCGCGGCGGAGAAGCCGAGCCGGTCCAGCACGCCGGGGCGGAAGTTTTCGATGACCACGTCGGCGCGTTCGAGCAGTTCACGCAGCACCGTCCGCCCGTCGTCGCTCTTCAGGTCCAGGGCGATGGATTCCTTGTTGCGGTTGCAGGAGAGGAAGTACGTGGCCTGGGGATCGTCCTCGGGACCGACGAACGGCGGCCCCCAGCCGCGCGTATCGTCTCCGGTGCCGGGGTTCTCAACCTTGATGACCCGTGCGCCGAGGTCCGCGAGCATCATGCCGGCGTGGGGCCCGGCCAGTGCGCGGCTCAGGTCCACCACAAGGTAGCCGGCGAGGGGCCCTTCGGGCTGGGGCGTGGATTCATGGCTCATGCTGGGTGTTCCTTCACTTGCTTGGAGGGGCTGAGTGGTGCTGTTCGGGACGGCTACATCCAGCCGGGGAGCACCATGACCAGCCAGGCGATGGCGGGTCCGGCGACGACGACGATGCCGCTGTAGGCCAGGATCTGCTTGTAGAACTTGTCCTTGTCCACGTCCTCCGGGGCGTTGGCGAGTACCAGGGCTCCATTGGTCGAGAACGGGGAGACGTCCACGATGGTGGCGGCGACGGCCAAGGCGGCGATCACGCCGACGGCACCTATTTCGCCGCTGGACAGGAACGGGACGGCCAGCGGGATGAGCGCGGCCAGGATGGCCGTGGAGGAAGCGAAGGCCGACACAATGGCGCCGATGTAACAGATCAGCAGGGCCGCGAGCAGCGGCATTCCGAGGTGGGCGACGCCGTCGGAGACGAACTTGATGGTGCCGGCTTCCTCGAGGACGCCCACGAACGTGAGCATGCCGCAGATGAGCAGGACGGTGGACCAGCTGATCTTGTTGATGGCGCCCTTCTGGGCGGCCGGTGAAACGAGGGCCAGGACCATGGCGATGGTGATGGAGACGAAGCCGACGTCCACCTTGAAGCCCAGCGAGATGACGGCCAGGGCGATCAGGCCGGCGATGGTGACCAACTGCGGAACCGTGGCGCGGGCGCTGCCGGCTTCGGCGGACTTGGCGGCGGAAGTGGAGCCGGAGGTTCCTTTGGCTGCGACACCGGAGGAGGAGATGTCGGTGCCGGAGCCCCTCAGGGTGGCACCGGCGGCGCGGGCCCCGACGCTGACGGCCATCCTGGACTCAGCGGCCTGTTCAACGAGCCGGCCGGTCTTGGTGGAGAGCAGTTTACTGCCGCCCAGGACGATGAAGAGCACCACGGCGATGGCCAGGTTGAAGATGAAGCTGGCGAGGAAGATCGCCATCGGGCTGGCTTCCAGATCCGTCTTGGCGATGATCCCGTTGACCGTGACGCCGTAGACGGCGATCGGGGAGAAGCCACCGGCCTGCGCCCCGTGGATCACCATCATGCCCATCATCAGCGGGTTGATCTTGTGCTTTGCGGCGAAGCTCAAGGCGATCGGCGCGATGATCGCGACGGCGGCGGGGGAAAGGGCGCCGACGGCCGTGATGACCGCCGTGATGGCGAACATGACCCAGGGGATGAGCGCCACCTTGCTGCCCACCATTCGGACCGCGCCGCGGACCAGCAGGTCGATGGTTCCGTTGTTCTGGGCGATCGCGAAGAGATAGGTGACCCCGACAATCGTCAGGAACAGGCCGCCGGGGAAGTTGGCGAGAATATCGCTGGTGGACATTCCGAGCACCACCGAGCCCAGCAGGAACGCGCCTACGAAAGCCAGGGCGCCCATATTGAGGGGCAGGACCGTGGCCAGCAGGAACATCACCGCCAGGATGATGATGGAGAGGACGGGAGCGGACATCGTTGTGCCTCCGGGGTGAGAGTTGATGTGATGTGGCTTACAAGCTCACTGGCCTAGCCTCCTAGACACTAGGTGACTTTGTCAATATTCCTCCGCTAAGCTGGAGCCAGATCGCCGGAAGGACGCGCATGCCCAGGAAGACAGCAACGCAACAGATTTCCCGTGTCGCCCGGCCCCGGCTCTACGAACAGCTCGTGGAGCAGCTCATGGATTTCATCGAGTCCGCGCAGCTGGGGCCTGGAGACACCCTTCCCGCCGAGCGGGACCTGGCCGAGCGGCTGGGCGTTTCCCGGGCCACGCTTGCCCAGGCGCTGGTGGCCCTGGAGGTCCTGGGCGTGATCGATGTCCAGCACGGGACCGGGGCGGTGCTCGTCTACCGGCCCAACGTTCCCTCCGTGCTCAAGGGGCTGCGCGAGCACCGCAGCCGCCTTCCCGAGATTGTCGAGGCCCGCAGCACGCTCGAGGTCAAGCTGGCCGAGCTTGCTGCCGAGCGACGGACGGACGAGGACATGCGGGCCATCGACAAGGCCCTGGAGGTCATGGCGGAGGAGGTGGCCGCCGGCGCCAAGGGTGCCCACGGCGACGAACTGTTCCACCAGGCCATCACCGCCGCGGCGCACTCCGGTGTGCTCGCACAGCTGATGACCTTCATTGCGGAGATGATCCTGGAGACGCGGCTCGAGTCGCTGGGGCAGCCCGGCCGGCCGGAGCAGTCGCTGGCATCCCACCGCAAGATCGCGGACGCCATCCGGGTCCAGGATCCGGAAGCCGCCGCGGCAGCCATGCTGGACCACATCACCCTCGTGTCCGACGTCGCCCTGCTGAAGTAGGCATTGTGAAACCGTTTCTGCTGCTCGCATCGCGGGCCGAGGACGTGGCCGCGGAGGACGAATACGAGGCGTACCTTCGCTTTGGCGGGCTGGAACCGCACCAGCTGACACGGATCCGGATGGAGCGGGCTGCGCTGCCGGAGCTGGACCTCCATGACTACTCCGGCATCATCGTGGGTGGCAGCCCGTTCACCTCGAGCGACCCGCCCGAAAAGAAGAGCGAAGCCCAGCACCGCGTGGAGCGCGAACTCTCTGCACTGCTGGACCGGATCGTGGCGGAGGACTTCCCGTTCCTGGGCGCCTGCTACGGGGTCGGCACCCTTGGCCTGCACCAGGGCGCCGTGATCGACCGGACGTACGGCGAGCAGTTGGGCGGCGTGACCATCAGCCTGAGCCCGGAAGGCCTGCAGGATCCGCTTCTGGCCGGCATGCCGGCGCAGTTCACCGCCTTCACGGGCCACAAGGAAGGGTGCACGGTGCTTCCGCCGCACGCGGTGCTGCTGGCGAGCTCCGCCGCCTGCCCCGTGCACATGTTCCGGGTCAAGCAGAACCTGTACGCCACGCAGTTCCATCCGGAACTTGACGCCGAAGGGCTGGTGACCAGGATCGACATCTACCGCCACGCCGGATACTTCCCGCCCGAATCCGCCGAGGCGCTGATGGCGGAAGCCCGGACCTTTACCGCCACCGAACCGATGAAGATCCTGCGGAATTTCGTGAAGATCTACGGCACATAACCGCAGCAACTTTTCCCATTGACTTCGCCCCGCAGAGGTCTACCGTTGAACTACGTCAACATTTGATCTGTTGCGTGTGCGTGCGGCGAGGGGGCAGCCGCACCAACAAGAATGCGGCTGCTGCACTGTCACGCCTCGGCGGCAGCCCGCACGTCGCCAGCGTGGTGCTTCTCCCGAAGCCGCCTTCAAATTTCAGGTCTCAACCAAATCTGCAGGTACCGTCCATGACCGCCAATTTCATTACCGCCCTTGCCGTCAAGTCCTTCGATGACCCGGACAAGAAGAGGTGCCCGGACAAAGCCGAGGTGGACCTGGTCAGCGTCAACGACTTCTCCGTTGCCCGGCTGATCCTCGCCCCCGGCTGGCGCTGGTCCGAATGCACCAAACCCACGGAACAGACCCCCTTCTGCCAGCACAACCACCTGGGATTCTGCCTCTCCGGCGTCATAGAGGTGGAAACGCCCGAGGGGGTCCGCTCTGTGATCAGGGCCAATGACACTTACGCGATTCCGCCCGGGCACGATGAATGGGTGGTGGGCTCGGAACCGTTTGTGGCCGTTGAATTCCTCGGCGCGGCCTCCTTCGGGCGTCCGGTCAGCCGCGGTCTCCACGCCAGGATCTGACGCGGGCGAACACGGGAGCCAGCATCCAAGCCGCCAGCCCTGCGCCGGCGGCTTTCCGTGTGGGGGTGTCCTATCGGCATGGCGCCGTATTGGCACGGCGGTCTGGAAGGGCTAACGTCACTGCCATGGGATGCCGGTCCACCTGAGGAGTCGCTGCCATGGCCATTGTTGATAACGCCGTGTACGTGGCCGGACGCCGGACGGCGGATCCGGACGGGCTGGAGGAGACGTACTTCCTGCTGCGGCAGCGGGAGGGAATGGCTTGGATCGGGCTCTACCGGCCGGACCCCCACGAGCTGCGGTCGGTGGCCGACGAGTTCGACCTCAGCCCGCTGGCGGTGGAGGACGCGCTCACCGGACACCAGCGCGCCAAGCTTGAGCACTATGGTGAAACGCTCTTCCTGGTCCTGCGTCCGGCACGGTACCTCGACGACGTCGAAAAGGTGGAGTTCGGCGAGATCCACGTTTTTGCCGGGCCGGATTTCGTGGTCACCGTCCGCCGCGCGGAGTCGCCGGACCTGGCACGGGTCCGCCGCCGCATGGAATCCCAACCGGAGTTCCTGGCCCTCGGCCCCGACGCCGTGCTCTACGCCATCCTGGACCAGGTGGTGGACGAGTACGAACCGGTCGCGGCAGGCCTGGAAAACGACATCGACGAGATCGAGGACGAGCTGTTCGGCGCAGACCCGGAGGTGTCCCGCCGCATCTACGAACTGTCCCGCCAGGTCATCACCGTGCAGCGCGCCACGGGGCCGCTGGCCGGAATCCTGCAGGCCCTGATCACCGGAGCGCCGGACCACCACCCCGGCCCTGAGCTGCAGGACCACCTCCGCGACGTGCTGGACCATGTCCTGCGGCTCAACGACCGGATCGCGTCCTTCCGGGCGCTGCTGCAGAACGCGCTCGCGGTCAACGCAGCCCTCGTGGCCCAGCGCCAGAACGACGAGATGCGCCGCCTCACCGAGTCCAGCTTCGCGCAGAGCGAGCAGGTCAAGAGAATCTCTTCCTGGGCGGCCATTCTCTTCGCGCCGACGCTCATCGGCACCATTTACGGGATGAACTTCCATACGATGCCTGAACTCGACTGGATCTTCGGCTATCCCATGGCGATAGGGCTGATGATCGGCATGGGCATAGCCCTGTATGCCGCCTTCAAGCACAACAACTGGATCTAGGCCTTCCCCGCACGGACTCGCCGGCCGGCGCCCCGTGAGCAAGCAAGCGCAGGGTTACGCCGGTTTTTCCGCAGCAGCCGAAGCTTTATCGAAGCTTCCGTGCAGCTGCGGGCCGGCGCGGGGGTGCGGAAAATACACTGGATGCAGGCCTTCCACTGGCTTTCCCCGCCGGCCCCCAGCTTTCGAAGGAACCCCAAAATTCGCGCTTCGTCTGTTCTCCGTCCTGCCCTGGCCTCGCTGCTGCTGACGGGCTTTGCCGCCGCCTTCGCAGGAGTCTCGCCGGGCATTGCCGGCACCGGCACTGCCGCCGCGGAAACCCAGGCGGCTGCTCCTGCGCGCTACATCGTGCGCTACTCCGCCGGGACCGACGTTTCCTCGGCCGTGCGGAACCTTCGCTCGCGGAACATCGGCATCGGACGCACCTTCGCCAAGGCCATCCGCGGCGCCGTGGTGACGGCGACGCCGGGACAGGCCGCGGAACTGAAGCGCTCGGCGGGCGTCGCGGCCGTCGAACTGGATGCCCCGGTGACGGCCGCCGATACCCAGCAGTCCGCAACCTGGGGCCTGGACCGCATCGACCAGCGCGCCCTCCCGCTGTCCGGGACGTACACCGCGCCCTCCTCCGGCGCCGGCGTGAACGCCTACGTAATTGACTCCGGCGTGCTGTCTGCGCACGCGGAGTTTGGCGGCCGCGTCGCGCAGGGGTGGACGGCAATTTCCGACGGGCTGGGCACCGGGGACTGCAACGGACACGGCACGCACGTTGCCGGCACCATCGCGGGAAAGACCTACGGCGTGGCCAAGGCGGCCACCGTGATCCCCGTCCGCGTGCTGGACTGCAACGGATCGGGCTTCAACTCGGACGTCATCGCCGGGCTGGAGTGGGTCGCTTCCAACCACCAGGCCGGAACCCCGGCCGTGGCCAACCTGAGCCTCGGCAGCACCGCCAGCGCCATGGTGGACGCCGCGGTGCAGGGCATCATCAACGACGGCGTGACCGCGGTAGTCGCCGCCGGTAACTCCGCCGCCGATGCCTGCAACAGCTCCCCGGCCCGCGTTGCCGGCGCGCTGACCGTCGCCGCGAGCGACTCCGCGGACAAGCAGGCGTCCTTCTCCAACTACGGTAGCTGCGTTGACCTGTACGCGCCGGGCGTCGGCATCAAGTCAGCTTCCCCTGCCTCCGCCACGGCCACGGCCCTGATGAGCGGCACGTCGATGGCGTCCCCGCACGTGGCCGGCGCCGCAGCCGTGCTGCTGTCCCGGTCGCCGGGACTGCTCCCTGCGGACGTGGCGGCGAAGCTGCTTTCCGCTGCCACCCCCGGAGCCGTCTCCGCAGCCACCGCGGGAACCCCCAACCGCCTGCTGTTCACCAACCCCGCCGCCGTGGTCCTGGCCGCGCCGGCCGTGACGTCGCTCAGCCCGGCAGCCAAGTCCTCCGCCGTCGCCGTGGCAGCCAACGTCACCGCCACGTTCGGCACCGCTGTCCGGGGCGTTAGCGGTTCCACCTTCGTCCTCCGGAACGCCTCGGGAGCAACAGTGCCCGCCGCCGTCAGCTACGACGCCGGCACGCACACCGCGACGCTGAACCCGGCGGCCAATCTTGCCAACGACGCCAAGTACACGGCCACGCTGACCGGCGGAGCCGCCGCTGTCCGCGACGCCGCGGGCACCCCCTTCGTGACGGGCAGCTGGACGTTCACCACCGGCCCGGCCCCCGTCATCACGGCCATGACACCACGACCGGGCGCCACGCTGGTACGCCGCGCCAACAACATCGCGGTGACCTTCAGCGAGGCCATCCAGGGAGCGACCACCGGCACCGTCACGCTGAAGAACGCCGCCACCGGCGCCAGGGTGACCGCCACCGTTTCCCGCAACGCCACCACGAACCAGTGGATCCTGAACCCCTCGGCGGCCCTGGCCGCGCGGACCGCGTACACGGTCAGCGTGACCGGCGGAACCGCCGCGGTCCGCGACCTGGCGGGCAACCCGCTGAAGTCCGCCCGCTGGACGTTCACTACCGGTTCCCTCTGAGCTCCGGCAACTCCTCACCCCCACTACAACAG
>NZ_JBHTXX010000001.1:354734-429138 GCF_042791415.1 Arthrobacter sp. NPDC056691 | reverse complement strand
CCACCACACCAGCCCCACCCAGCCACGCCGGAATCAACCTACCCGAAACAACCAAACAACCAGCCCAGTGACTCCACACAGCTTGACAACCTGCGTATCTGGACAAAAACTCCATTCTCGGGAGGGAGTTAGAGTTCGCCGCCGTTTGCCGCTGCGTATTCCTCGGCCGACATCAGCGGGCCTTCTTCGGTGACGGCCACCTTGAACAGCCAGCCCGCGCCGTAGGGGTCGCTGTTGATCAGGGCCGGGTCAGCAACAACGCCATCGTTGATCTCGGTTACTTCACCCGTGACCGGGGCGTACAGGTCCGAGACGGACTTGGTGGATTCCACCTCGCCGCAGGTTTCGCCCGCCGTGACGGTGGAGCCCACCCCGGGCAGGTCCACGTACACGATGTCGCCAAGGGCGTCGGCCGCGACAGCGGAAATCCCGATCCCCACAGGGCCGGACCCGTCAACAGCAACCCATTCGTGCTCGGCGGAGTACTTCAGTTCAGAAACAACTTTGCTCATGTGATTTTCCTTTGCGTCTCGGGCGGTTACTTGGAGCGTTTGTAGAACGGCAGGGTGACCACTTCGAACTGCTCGGGCTTGCCGCGCAGGTCGACGTCCAGGACCGTGCCGATTCCGGCGTGCTCGACGTCGACATACGCCATCGCGACCGGGTAGCCGAGGGTGGGGGAGGGCTGGCCGGAGGTGACCTCGCCGATCAGCATGCCGTCGTTGAGGACCGGGTAGTGGCCCCGGGCGGCGCGCCGGCCCAGGCCTTTGAGGCCCACGAGCTTTTGGCCAATGGTGGAACCAACGCCGGCCGCCTTGATCGCGGCCAGCGCCTCCTTGCCCACGAAGTCGCTTTCCTTGGCCAGCGAAACCACCGGGCCCAGGCCCGCCGCGTAGGCATTGACGTGGCGCGAGAGCTCGTTGCCGTAGAGCGGCATGCCGGCTTCCAGGCGCAGCGAGTCCCGGCAGGCCAGGCCGGCGGGGATGAGCCCGTGCGCGGCGCCCGCGTCCAGGAGTGACTCCCAAACTCCGGCGGCATCCTCGTTCGGCACGTAGATTTCGAACCCGTCTTCTCCGGTGTAGCCCGTACGGGCCAGCAGCAAGGTCAGGACAGTGCCGTTGACGGTGATTCCCACCTCGACGGCGGCGTAGTACTTCAGTTCGGTCACCAGGGAGTGCTGCCCGGCCGGGACGAGCTGGAGCAGGATGGCCTCCGCGTTGGGCCCCTGCACCGCGATCAGCGACGTCTCCGCGGAGGCGTCCTCGACGGCGACGTTGAAGTTCGCCGCACGCTCGGCGAGGGCGGTGGCCACCTTCGTTGCATTGCCGGCGTTGGGGACCACGAGGTACTTCTGCTCGCCGCGGCGGTAGGAGATGAGGTCGTCAATGATGCCGCCGTCGGCGTCACAGATCAATGAATATTTGGCCTTGCCGACGGCGATGGCGGACAGCTTGCCCGCCAGTGCATAGTCCAGGAAGGCGCCGGCGTCCGGGCCGGTGACCCAGACTTCACCCATGTGGGAGAGGTCGAACAGGCCTGCTGCGTTGCGGACGGCATGGTGCTCGGCCAGCTCGGACGTGTACTTCAGCGGCATCTGCCAGCCACCGAAGTCGGTGAAGGACGCGCCGGCTTTCTTGTGCTGGTCGTAGAGGGCGGTGTAGTTCTCGGTCATTGCGGAATCCTTAGTTTTCGAAGTCTGCTGTGTTGTCCTCGAACGCTTCGAGGGGCGGGCAGGAGCAGACCAGGTTCCGGTCGCCTGCCGCGCCGTCGATCCGGCCCACCGGCGGGAAGTACTTGTCCTGCTTGAGTGTCTGCACCGGGAAGGCGGCCTGCTCGCGGGGATAGGAACGGTCCCAGCTGGAATTGACGACGGCGGCTGCCGTGTGGGGTGCGTTGCGCAGCGGGCTGTTTTCCAGGGTGAAGTCGCCGTTGGCGACCTGCCCGATCTCGGCGTGGATGGCGATCATCGCGTCGATGAACCGGTCAATTTCGGCCAGATCCTCCGACTCTGTGGGCTCCACCATGAGGGTGCCGGCCACCGGGAACGCCAAGGTGGGGGCGTGGAAGCCGTAGTCGATCAGGCGCTTGGCCACGTCCTCGGCGGTCACGCCGGTTTTGCCCGTGAGGTCGCGCAGGTCCAGGATGCACTCGTGCGCCACCAGCCCGCTGTCACCCGTGTAGAGGACCGGGAAGAACTCGTTCAGCCGCGCAGCGACATAGTTCGCCGCGAGCAGTGCGGACTTGGTGGCCTCAGTCAGGCCGCTGCCGCCCATGAGCTTCACGTAGGCCCAGGAGATGGGCAGCACACCGGCGGAGCCGAAGCGGGAGGCGGAAATGGCGACGCCGTGTCCCGCTCCTGCGTTGTCGGAAGAAGCGTTGTTCGCATCGCCCGGCATGAACGGTGCCAGGTGCGCCTTGGCCGCGACCGGGCCGACGCCGGGTCCGCCGCCGCCGTGCGGGATGCAGAACGTCTTGTGCAGGTTCAGGTGCGAGACGTCGCCGCCGAACTTGCCCGGCTGCGCGAGGCCGACCAGGGCGTTCAGGTTGGCACCATCGATGTAGACCTGGCCGCCGGCCGCGTGCACGGCGTCGCAGACCTCGCGGACGTCGGCGTCGTAGACACCGTGAGTCGACGGATAGGTGATCATGATGCAGGACAGGGCGTCCTTGTTTGCCTCGATCTTCGCGTGCAGGTCGGTGTGGTCGATGGTGCCGTCGGCGGCGGTGGCCACCACGACCACCTTCATGCCGGCCAGCACGGCCGAAGCCGCGTTGGTGCCGTGCGCCGAAGCCGGGATCAGGCAGATGTTGCGCTGCTCATCGCCGCGGGACCGGTGGTAGCCGCGGATGGCCAGCAGCCCGGCGAGCTCGCCCTGCGAGCCGGCGTTGGGCTGGATGGAGACCTGGTCGTAGCCGGTGATCTCGGCGAGGTCAGCTTCCAAACCATCGATGAGTTCGCGCCAGCCAGCGGTCTGGGAGTCCGGGGCGAACGGGTGGATCGAGGCGAACTCCGGCCAGGAAATGGCTTCCATCTCGGCCGTCGCATTCAGCTTCATGGTGCACGAGCCCAGCGGGATCATGGTCCTGTCCAGCGCCAGGTCGCGGTCGGAGAGCCTGCGGATGTAGCGCAGCAGCTGGGTTTCGGAGCGGTGCGTGTTGAACACCGGGTGCTGGAGGTAATCGGACGTGCGCAGCACGGCTTCCGGGAGTTCGAAGCCCGCTGCGTCCCCTACGGGACCGGCGCCGAAGGCGACGGCTACAGCGGAAAGTGTTGCCGCCGTCGTCGTCTCATCAAAGGAAACGCCGACGGTGTCCGCGTCGATGAGGCGCAGGTTGATCCCGCGGGCCTCGGCCGCCGTGATGACCTTGGCGGCCTTGCCGGGCACGCGCACGGTGAGCGTGTCGAAGAAGGAATCGCTGGCGAGTTCGCGGCCCGCCGTCCTGAGCGCGGTCGCGAGGACGCGGGCGTTGTTGTGGACGGTTTCGGCGATGGCCTTCAGGCCGTCGGGGCCGTGGTAGACGGCGTAGAAGGACGACACGATGGCCAGCAGCGCCTGTGCGGTGCAGATGTTGGACGTGGCCTTCTCGCGGCGGATGTGCTGCTCGCGGGTCTGCAGTGCGAGGCGGTAGGCGGGAACACCGGCGTTGTCCTTGGAGACTCCGACGATCCTGCCGGGGAGCGTGCGTTCCATGCCTTCACGGACGGCCATGTAGGCGGCGTGCGGGCCGCCGAAGAACAGCGGCACGCCGAAGCGCTGGGCAGTTCCGACGGCGATGTCCGCGCCCTGCTCGCCCGGTGGCGTGATGAGGGTGAGGGCAAGCAGGTCGGCGGCCACCGTCACCAGCGCACCCCGCTCCTTGGCGGCGGCGATGACCTCACTGTGGTCGAAGACCCGGCCGGAAACGCCCGGCTGCTGGAGGACGACGCCGTTGATGTCGCCGTCGGGCAGTCCCTGGGAGAGATCGGCAACCTCCACCTCGAAACCGAGCGCTTCGGCGCGGCCCAGGACGACGGCGATGGTCTGCGGCAGGCAGTCCGCATCCAGGACCGTCTTCCCGTCCTTGGCGTCCTTGTTCTTGTTGGCCCGGCGCATGAGCAGCACGGCCTCAGCCACGGCGGTCGCCTCATCCAGCAGGGACGCGTTGGCAACGGGGAGGGCCGTGAGGTCCTGGACCATGGTCTGGAAGTTCAGCAGCGCCTCGAGACGGCCCTGCGAGATCTCCGGCTGGTACGGGGTGTAGGCCGTGTACCAGGCGGGTGCTTCCAGGATGTTTCGGCGGATCACCGGGGGCGTCACGGTGTCGTAGTAGCCCTGGCCGATCATCTGCACCGCGGTCTTGTTCCTGGCGGCCAGGCGGCGAAGCTCGGAGAGAACCTCAACTTCGCTGAGGGCAGCGGTGAGTCGGAGGGCATTCTCCTGGCGGATGGACGCCGGAACGGCGGAATCAACGAGGCCTTCGACCGTGTCATAGCCAACGGTCTTGAGCATGGTGTCGATATCGGCCTGGCGCCGGGCGCCGATATGCCGGTCGGCAAAAGTTGATGGAAGAGATTGAATCGTCATGAGGAACTCCAGGTCTGGCCGGCCACGAGTGGCACGGCATGGATTGGGTTCCTCCCCGCTCTGTATTGGACCTGAGAGATTCCGCGGACTTGGTTCTCCGCTTGCACCGTCGGTGAGCCCGGTTACCCGAACTGCTTTCCAGAGTTGCCTAGCCGTGGCGGTACGGGGGCCTGAGAGATTCCTGGGGAGGATTTGCTCCTACGGCGCCTGCCCGGTGAATGACTGGGAGGACTCTCCCGCCACGGGTCGAAAGGCTATGAAGATGTGGGTGATTCGGCTCACAAGTTACCGGACATTTCCCTGCATGCCAAATCCGGCCCCCGTTTGACATTTCTTCGTGACCGAGACCACACTGAACCGGTGGCTAGCCGGCTGAGCTGACCGGTCCGGGACGACCGTCCGGGCATGCTCACGGCCCCTGCCATCCCATAACTGAAAATGCTTACGATCTGCGGCGGGAGAGTCCTGCCGGTACGTTCAGCAGGCGCCGTAGGAGCAAACCCTCCCCAGGAAACTCTCAGGCCCACGTACCGCCGCGGCGAGGCAACTCTGGAAAGCAGGCAGGCACGTCCTGTCTCACCGACGGTGCAAGCGGAAGACCATGTCCGCGGAATCTCTCAGGTCCAATACAGAGCGGGGAGGAACCGAATCAGTGTGGCCATTCAAGGCCACTTGAACGATGGAGTTCCTTATGACGATTCATCCTCCTGCCTCCCCGGCCGGTGAGGCTCCCCGCCTGGAGCGGCAGCTGAGCAACCGGCACATCCAGCTAATCGCCATCGGCGGTGCCATTGGCACCGGCCTGTTCATGGGCTCCGGCAAGACCATTTCCGCGGCCGGGCCCTCCGTGATCTTCGTGTACATGATCATCGGCTTCATGCTCTTTTTCGTCATGCGGGCCATGGGCGAGCTGCTGCTGAGCAATCTGAACTACAAGTCCTTCAGCGACTTCGCCGCCGACCTGCTGGGCCCATGGGCGGGGTTCTTCACCGGCTGGACCTACTGGTTCTGCTGGGTGATCACCGGAATCGCGGACGTCATCGCCATCGCCGGGTACTCCCGGGAGCTCTGGCCGGGACTTCCGCTCTGGATCCCGGGCCTGGCCACGGTCGCCATCCTGCTGCTGCTGAACCTGACCACTGTCAAGGCGTTCGGCGAGACCGAATTCTGGTTTGCGCTCATCAAAATCATCGCCATCGCCGCGCTGATCGTCGTGGGCCTGTTCATGATCTTCACCGGTTTCCAGAGCGACGCCGGACAGGCCAGCTTCACCAACCTGTGGAGCCATGGCGGCTTCTTCCCCAACGAATTCATGGGTTTTGTGGCTGGCTTCCAGATTGCCGTCTTCGCTTTTGTGGGCATCGAACTGGTGGGCACCACGGCTGCGGAGGCCAAGAACCCGGAGAAGAATCTCCCCAAAGCCATCAACTCCATCCCGGTGCGCGTCCTGCTCTTCTACGTGGGTGCCCTCATCATCCTGATGTCCGTCACGCCCTGGACCCAGTTCGCCGCCGGCCACAGCCCGTTCATTGCGATGTTCTCGCTGGCCGGGCTCGGAGCCGCCGCCACGGTGGTCAACCTCGTGGTGCTGACCTCGGCCATGTCCTCGGCCAACTCGGGAATCTACTCCACCTCGCGCATGGTCTACGGCCTGGCCCAGGAAGGCGACGCGCCGGCCGCCTTCGGCAGCCTGTCCCGCCGCAAGGTTCCCAACAACGCCCTGTTCCTGTCCTGTGTCCTGCTGCTCTCCGGAGTGGTGCTCATGTACGCCGGCCAGGACGTCGGCAAGGCGTTCGACATGGTCACCACCGTTTCCGCTGTCTGCTTCGTCTTCGTCTGGTCGATCATCCTCGCCAGCTACATTGCCTTCCGCCGGCGTCGTCCCCACCTGCACACTGCCTCCAGGTTCAAGATGCCCGGCGGCATTCCCATGGTGTGGGTGGTCTTCGCGTTCTTCGCCTTCGTTCTGTGGACCCTCACCACCCAGCCGGACACCCTGGCGGCGCTGCTCATCACCCCCGCCTGGTTCGTCCTGCTCGGTGCGGCCTGGCTGGTTCTGCGCCGCCGGCCTGCGCACCTGGCCCGCTACGCAGCCTTCCAGCATGAGCTCCAGGCTGAGGAGACCGCCGCCCGCGAGCAGGCGGGCCGGCGTCTCGAGGAGAAGGAAAGCGTCAAGGGATGATCAGGACCGAGGAAAAGCCGACATTTGCTGCACAGGCGGAGGGTCAGGCCCGCGGGGCCCAGACCCCCGGTACGGGCGCGGAATTTGTACTCACCCTCCATTGCCCGGATTCCCTGGGAATCGTCCGGTCGGTCGCGGATTTCCTGCTCAGCCAGGAGTGCTACATCGTTGACCTCAAGCAGTTCGGTGACCGGACCGCGGGGCACTTCTTCATGAGGGTGCACTTCGCCGCGACGGCCTCCACGGGTGACACCGCCGCCGTTGACCGGTCCGCCGTCGACCAGCTCCGGGATAGCTTCGCGCCGCTGGCCGGCGAGTGGAACATGGACTGGCGCCTGGAGCGCCATGACAGCAGGCAGCGGATCCTGGTGATGGTGTCCAGATACGATCACTGCCTCAACGACCTGCTGGTCCGCGCCCGCAGCGGCGAACTGCCGGTGGAGATAGCGGCTGTCGTGTCCAATCACCCCGACCTCGAAGGGCTCGCGGCCTGGCATGGGGTCCCGTTCCACCACATCCCTGTGACGCCGGAGACCAAGCCGCAGGCGGAAGCCGCCCTGCTGGAACTCGTGGACGCGCTCGACGTGGAACTCGTGGTCCTGGCCCGCTACATGCAGGTTCTCAGCGACTCCGCCACCGCCCGGCTCGTCGGCAGGGCCATCAACATCCACCATTCCTTCCTGCCCAGCTTCAAGGGCGCCAAGCCGTACCACCAGGCGCATGAGCGTGGAGTGAAGACGGTCGGCGCCACGGCCCACTACGTAAACTCAGAGCTTGATGAAGGACCGATCATTGCGCAGCAGGTGATTGAGGTCGACCACACCTACACTCCCGCGGATCTGGTGTCCGTAGGCAAGGATGCTGAGTGCAGGGCCCTGACGAACGCTGTGCGCTGGCACGCCGAAGGAAGAATCATCCTGTCAGGGAACCGGACGGTCATCCTCCGCTGACAAGCCCATCCACCCAGACCTGGAGTTGCTCATGACGAACCACTTGCCTTTGCGCCTGGAGATCATCCCCACGGACGGCATCATTGCCAAAGTCCAGGCGCACGTTCCCGCCGGATCAACGCTCACGGTGACCTGCCTGCCGCACCACGGGGTTGGGGCCACCGTGCGGACCTCGGTTCAACTTGGCCAGCTTGGCTACAAGGTGATTCCCCACCTTGCGGCACGAAGCATCGGGAGCCGGGCCCAGCTGGCGGGCATGCTCCGCGACTGCGGGGCTGCCGGGGTCACGGAGGTTTTCGCGATCGGCGGTGACGCTTCGGAGGCTGCCGGTCCCTACGGCAACAGTTTCCGGCTCATGGAGGACATTGCCGACCTGACCGGCGGAACCATGGCCATCGGCGTGGCCGGATATCCGGAAGGCCATCCCAAGCACAACGAGCTGCACATGCTCGATGTGTTGCTGGATAAACAGCACCTGGCCTCGAAGGTGGTGACGCAAATGTGCTTTTCTGCGTCCAAGGTGGGCTGGTACGCCGAACTGCTGCGCCGCGAAGGTGTCGATCTCCCGATCTGGGCAGGAGTGGCCGGGGCCGTCCCGCGGGCCAAGCTGATCTCGCTGGCCACCAAGATCGGCGTAGGCCCTTCGCTGAAGTTCCTGAACCGCAAGGGGCCGCTCGCGCGCAGGCTCCTGAACGCCGGCAGCTACTCATCCGAGTCCCTGGTTTCCGAACTGGCCGCCATGGAAGCTGCGCTTGCGGGGATCCACCTCTACACGTTCAACAACGTCGAAACCCAGCCCGCCATGAACTGGGGCAGCAGGGAAGGCGCGAAGGCCTCCTGATCCAACTCCTGTAACTACAGCGCGAACGTACAGTTGTGGCCCCTTTTCCACCGGGAAATGGGGCCACAGCTGTACGTTCGCGCTTTTTGTTGTCCGAAACATCTTGCATTGTGAGCTCAAACCCATAATATGAGAACAGCGAATGTGTCGCTCCTCACGACCGACCTGCTCCCAAGCCTTCAGTGCGGAAGGCCCAACGATCGGATTTCCCCTCATGTCAGACATCGCTGTCCTGATCAACACAGCCATCGCGGTCCTCGCCGCCGTGCTGCTGATTGTTCGTTTCAGAGTCAACCCCGTCATCGCCCTGGTGCTCAGCTCCGTGTACCTCGGCCTCGCCGTCGGCCTCGGCGTCGAAAAAACCGTCAAAACCATCACCGCCGGCTTCGGCGACATCATGGTGGACGTTGGCCTGCTCATCGCCTTCGGCGTACTCATGGGCTCCATCCTCAACCAGAGCGGAGCCATCCGGCGGCTCGTGGAGCACCTGCTGCAGACGTTCGGCCCGAAGCGCCTGCCCTACACCATGGGCCTGGCCATCGGAACGGTGCTGCAGTCGATCTTCCTGGACGTGCTGCTGGTCATCTCCGCCCCGCTCGCCCGCAAGCTGGCACCCAAAATCGGCAAACTCGGCACGGCGCGCATGGCCACCGCCATGGCCATTGCCCTCGAATGCGGCATCGTCTTCACGGTTCCCGGCGTCGCATCCCTCGCCCTGGCGGGCCTCCTCAACGTGCCGCTCGGCAAAATGCTGCTGTTCGGCCTGCTGCTGGTCATCCCCACGATCATCATCGCCATCGCCATCATGACCTTCCTCTTCCGCCGGGGTTTCTGGAACGAGGCCAAGGATGAGGACCACACCTTCGTCGCCGAAGAAGACCGGGAGGGCGAAGAGGAAGAGTACGACGGCGGCACCGCGGCTTCCGCTTCTGCGGCACCTGGCGGACGCACACCCGGAAGCGACGGACCCGGCGCCCGGAAGGCCGGTGCGGCCGTTGCCGTGGCCGAACGCGAAGAGAAGCAGGCGCCGCTGATCCTGCTCTTCGCCCCGCTGCTGACCGCACTGCTCCTCATCGGAGCGGGTGCCATCCTGCAGATCCTGAAGATCGACCTGCCCTGGCTGCAGCTCCTCGGCGAACCGGTCATCGCACTGCTCATCGGCCTGATCGGCACCTGCCTCGTCACCCGCTCCGCGATCGGGCAGAAAAAGGTCGAGGAAGCCATCGCCGTCGGTTTCAAGGAAAGCGGTCAGATCCTGATCCTCACGGGCGTAGGCGGCTCGCTCGCCGCGACAGTGAAGGCAGCCGGCCTCGGAGACATCCTCGGCGGCTTCTTCTCCGCCAGCACCGTCGCCCCGCTCCTCGTGGTCTGGGCCATCGCCGCGGTGCTGCACATCGCCGTCGGCTCCGTCACCCTGTCCGCCATCACCGCAGCGGGCCTGCTCGCCCCGATCGCGCCGGTCATCGGACTGGACCCCGTCCTCCTGGCACTGTCGGCCGGCGCGGGATCCCTGTTCATGGTCCACGTCACCAGCAACACCTTCTGGCTCCTGCAGTCGCTCCTGGGCCAGAGCGTGCGGGGCGCCCTGAAATCGGTGACCGTCGGCGTATCGGTGGCCTCCGTCGTCGCAATCCTCCTCATCCTGCCCATGAGCCTGCTGTTCTAATCGAACCTGGGAACCCCACGCGTTTCCGGCGTACGCCCACGAAAGAAGAAGACACCATGACACCACCACGCATCGCGCCCCTGGAAGGCATCCGCGTCCTGGAACTCGGAAACTACATCGCCGCACCGACAGCCGGGAGGCTCCTCGCCGACTTCGGCGCCGAGGTCATCAAGGTGGAACGGCCGGGAACCGGCGACGAGCTGCGCAACTGGCGCCTGCACAAGGGCGACACCTCCATGCTGTACCGGACCATCAACCGCAACAAGAAGTCCGTCGTCCTGGACCTGCGGACCGAGGCCGGCAAACAGGCGGTCCTGAAGCTCGCTGCGAAGTCGGACATCCTGCTGGAAAACTTCCGCCCGGGCACGCTGGAAAGATGGGGCCTCGGCCCGGAGGTGCTCAATGAAGCCAACCCGGAACTGATCATCACGCGCATCTCCGCCTTCGGCCAGACCGGCCCGCTGTCCGAGCGCCCGGGATTTGCCGCCGTCGCCGAAGCGTACGGCGGGTTCCGGAACCTCGTCGGCGACCCCGACCGCCCGCCCGTACGGGTCGGCGTCTCCATCGGGGATTCGATCGCGGGACTGTACGCCGCGTTCGGCTCCATGATGAGCCTCTACCAAAGGGAAGCACGACGCCGGGACGCGGCTGACGCTGTGCCGCTCACCGAGCGGATCATCGACGTCGCGCTGAACGAGGCGATGTTCTCCATGATGGAATCCCTGATCCCCGACTACCAGGCCTACGGCGTGGACCGGCAGCGCGTGGGCGGCCGGATGGAAGGGATCGCCCCCTCCAACGCCTATATCTGCAGGGACGGGGCCAGCATCGTGGTGGCCGGCAACGGGGACTCCATCTACCAGCGCTACATGCAGACCATCGGACGCCCCGACCTGGCCGAAGATTCCGCGCTGCAGAGCAATGCCGGCCGGTGGGACCGCCGCGAGGAACTGGACCAGGCCATCGGCGCCTGGACCGCGCAACTGGACGCCGCCGACGCCCTGGCCGCCCTCGACGCAGCCGGTGTCCCGGCGGGGCCCATCTACACGGCGGCGGACATCAGCACCGACAGCCAGTACGCGGCCCGCAACATGGTGCAGAAATTCGACGTCTCCACCGGCGAGGAGATCCTGCCGGACGTCGGGTTCCCGGGTATTGTTCCGGTGATCGGCAGCGAATCGCTCCCCATCCGGAACCTCGGCCCGGACCTGGGCGAAAACACGGCAGAAATCCTCTCCGGGCTCCTCGGCATGGACCCGGCAGAGATCAGTGCGGCAACCGGCCGCGAGGAGGCACTCCAAGCATGAACCAGCACCACACGTCAGCCCCCAGCCTCGCCTCGACCCCCAATCTCGCAGCTACCCTGGGCAACACCATCCTGCGGGACGTCACCCTGCGGGACGGGCTGCAGCTCACAGGGAAAGTCCTGTCCACCGAGCGGAAGGTGGAGACCGTCCGGGAGCTGCTCCGCCTGGGCGTACCGGCCATAGAGTTGGGCTCCATGGCCCGCCCGGACCTCGTACCCACCATGGCCAACACCCTGGACGTGGTCCGGAACCTCACGCCCGAAGAGCTGGAAAAGTGCTGGATCTGGGTGGCTACACCCGGCCACGTGGCCAAGGCCGCGGCCGCCGGGGCGCGCAACTTCCAGTACTGCCTCTCGGCGTCGAACTCGCACAACAAGGCGAACATCGGCCGCACCACCGACGAGAGCCTCGCCGCGCTGCCCCAGGCAGTGGAGTACGCGCAGGAAGTCAACGGGCAGATCCAGCTGTGCATCGCGACGTCCTTCACCTGCCCGTTCGAAGGATATGTCCCCGAAGAGCGCATCCTGGCGATCGCCAACGACCCGCGCGCGGAGGGGACCACGGACATCGTCCTCTGCGACACCCTGGGCCAGGCCGTCCCCGCCCAGGTGTCCGGCCTCATTGAGCGCGTCCGGGCGGAGTCCCCGTCACGGCGGATCGTGTACCACGGCCACGACACCTGGGGCCTGGGCGTGGCCAACACCCTGGCCGCGATCCAGGCCGGCGCCGCCATGGTCGACGGTGCGCTCGGCGGCCTGGGCGGCTGCCCCTTCGCCCCGGGCGCCAGCGGCAACACCTCCAGCGAGGACATCCTGTTCGCCACCCGGCCCGGCTGGGTGACCCCGGAAACCTTCGCGGACCTCGTTGTCCTCTCCGAGAAGCTGCTCGCCGAACTGGGCGAGCCCAACCGCTCCAAGGCGGCGCAGGGCGCCAGGTCCAAGGCGGAAGCGTTCGACTGGGTCATCCCCTCGGACAGTCCCGCGGCTGCCTGCACCCCTTTAGTCAGCACCCCCGCACCCGGCACACCGGGAGGCAAGTAGCGATGGGCAGCAGATTCCTCGTCACCACCCCAATCCCGGATCCAGGGATGCAGCTGCTGTCCGACGCCGGCCACGTCACCGTGCTGCCGTCCCCTCCCGACTACGAAACGCTGGCGGCGCTC
This sequence comes from Arthrobacter sp. NPDC056691, assembly GCF_042791415.1. NCBI lineage: Bacteria > Bacillati > Actinomycetota > Actinomycetes > Micrococcales > Micrococcaceae > Arthrobacter > Arthrobacter sp. NPDC056691. The sequence goes on along the minus strand of NZ_JBHTXX010000001.1, from coordinate 416,465 downwards.
TGCGCATCGGGGGAGTACGACGTCGTCCTCACCCAGCTGCGCGACGTCGTCGACGCCCCGCTGCTCGCGAAGGCGCGGCTGAAAGGCGTGTCCAACTACGCCGTCGGGTACAACAACATCGACGTTGACGCCGCCACCCGGCACGGCATCCTGGTGGGCAACACCCCCGGGGTGCTGACGGACGCGACGGCGGACATCGCCATGCTGCTCATCCTCGGCACCGCCCGCCGCGTGGTGGAAGCGGACCGGCTGGTCCGCGACGGCAACTTCCACGGCTGGGAACCCGAGCTGCTGCTGGGCCGGGACGTCTCCGGAGCGGTGCTGGGCCTGGCCGGGTTCGGCCGGATCGCCCGCGCCACCGCGCGCCGTGCCCTGGGCTTCGGGATGGAAATCCTTTTCGCGCCGCGGCCGCCGGGGCACCGGCACGTCAGCGACGGGGAGCTGGGTGAATACGCGGGAAAGGTGCGGCAGGTCTCCTGGGACGAACTCGTGGAACGCAGCGACTTCCTGTCCCTGCACGTGCCGCTCAATGGCCAGACCCGGCATTTGGTGGACCGGGAGGTGCTGGAGCGCATGAAGCCCGATGCCATCCTGATCAACACCGCCCGCGGACCGGTGGTGGACGAGGCCGCGCTGGTCGACGCGCTCCGGGACCGCGTCATCGCCGGCGCCGGGCTGGACGTGTTCGAGGACGAGCCGCGGCTCGCACCCGGACTCGCCGAACTGCCCAACACGGTGCTGCTGCCGCACGTGGGCAGCGCCACCGTCCCCGTCCGCAGCGAGATGGCCCGCCTCAGCGCGCTGAACGCCGTCGCCATCGCCGAGGGACGCACCCCGCCGCACGCCGTCAACGCCCTGACCATCAGCACCCCGGCCGTCAACACCCTCACCGGCGCATGACCGTCCTGGTCGCTCCTGACAGCTTCAAGGGGACGTACGCGGCGGCCGAAGTGGCGGCCGCCATCGCCGCCGGCATCCGTGCCGCCGGCGGGACGGCGGCAGAACTGCCGGTCGCCGACGGCGGCGAGGGAACGTTCGATGCGCTGTGCCGCAGCCTGCAGGCCACGGCTGTTTCCGTCGCCGCGCAGAACCCCTGGGGTGAGCCGCTCGCGGCGGCCATCGGGCTGTCAGCGGACGGAACCGCCGTCGTCGAGCTTGCCCAGGCCAGCGGCCTGACCGTGCCGAGCAGCCGCCCGCGGGATGCGGTGTCGGCCAGCACGTACGGCACGGGCATGATGGTTGCTGCGGCGGTGGACGCCGGCGCCACCCACATCATGGTGGCGGCAGGCGGGTCCGCCACCACCGACGGGGGAGCCGGCGCCGTCCAGGCCATCATCGACGGCGGCGGCCTACGGGGTGCCCGGATCACCGTCCTGTCCGACGTCACCAGCACGTTCCTGGAAGCACCGCGGATTTTCGGGCCGCAAAAGGGTGCCAGTCCCGCCGAGATCGGGCTGCTGGAGCAGCGGCTGGCGCAACTGGCGGGTGCGTATCCCCGCAACCCGATCGATGTGCCGCGGACGGGGGCGGCCGGCGGCCTGTCCGGCGGATTGTGGGCCCACTTCGGCGCGGAGCTGGTCTCGGGGGCGGACGCCGTCCTGGATGCCGTGCAGTTCGACCGTCACCTGGAAGACGCCGACGCCGTGGTGGTCGGCGAGGGCAGGCTCGATTCGCAGACCGGGGAGGGGAAGATCATCTCGGCCATCCTGGCCAGGGTCCAGCGGTCGGGGCGGAACGTTCCGGTGGTGGCCATTGTGGGGTCCGTTGCCGGGGACCTTGGTGCGTACGCCCGGAACTTCGGGGAGATCCTTGTGGCCTCCGACGCCGGCGCCATGTACGCGGCGGGCAAGTCGGTGGCCGGGTATTCCGGGTCCTGAAGTTTTCCGGGCGGGGTTTCCGGCGGGGCGCTGGCTTTCCGTGAGTGCTAGGCCTCGCCGGGGAACCGGCCGCCGATCAGCCGGGTCATGTGCTCGGCGGTTGCAAGCAGCGGCTCCACCCAGGCTTCGCAGGTCTCCAGGGGCATCCGCAGCGTCGGACCGCTGATGGTCACAGCGCCCACCAGCCCTGCCGCGGAGTCAAAGACGGGGGCGGAAAGCCCGGAGGCACCGTCCTCCCGCTCGCCCACCGTGATGGCGAACCCGTCCGTCCGGGTTTGCTTCACCACGCTTTCCAGGTCTTCGGAGCTGGTGATCGTGGACTCGGTGATCGGCTCCAAGGGATCCTTCAGGACCGCATCCATGAGCTCGGGATCCCACGCGAGCAGGACGCGGCCGGCCGAACCGGCGTAGAGCGGCAGCACCTTGCCGAGGTGCATCTCCCGGCGCAGCGCATGCCGGGTGTCCGCCATGGCCACGCACACGCGGTAATGCTGCTCCGCCTTGAAGAAGCAGGCTGTCTCACCGGTGGTGTCCCGCAGGGTCTTCAGGAGGGGGCTGAGAATGTCGATGACTTCCATGCCCCGCGTGGCCGGAGCTGCCCAGTACGCCATCCGCATCCCGATGCGGTACGCGTCCTCCTCCCGGTCCAGGAAGCCCTGGGAGGTGAGGTTGGTGACCAGCCGCTGAACCGTTGAAGTGGGCATTCCGGTGTACTCCCGGATGTCGCTCAGCGAGAGCACCGGCTGGGAAAGGGAGAAGGCATCCAGGATCGACGTGATTTTCCCCAGGACGAGCAGGGGATTGCTGCTGGACTTCGCTGAAGCATCGGCTGCCGACATAGGACTCACGCTAGACGGTGGGGTGACGCCGGTCCAATCCTGCGTGTGGCCGTCCCCGGGTAAATTGAACGGGTGACCTTGACGTTGAAAACCGCCGTCGCTCCTGACGGGGCCGAGCTTGCCTGGGCGGAGGAAGGCCAGGGCGAACCGCTGCTGCTGGCCACCTGACGTTTACGGGGCGCCCCCTCCCATCGATTGCTCCGCAGGTGCCGTTTTGGAGGATGAAAAGGGCACCTGCGGAGCAGTCGATTGGGATCAGAGGAGCAGCTCCCGGACGGTCAGCTGAAGCCGGATCGTGTCGGACTGGACGTTGTCCGGCCCGCGGTTGTCCCTCACCCGCCGGTCCGTTTCAGCAACTTCCGCTCCGCCCACGGGAGCGTCGCGGTCTTCGCCGCCCGGGGTGCCGCCCACGTGCCTAGACTTCCAGCCCGACGGCGGTGTCCCCGACAGTGTTCCTGGCGGCAGTGTCCTGCCGGGAGCCAGCCTGCCGGGCCGGGGTTGCCAGTCCGAGGTTTTCGCGCAGCGTGTTTCCGGCGTACTCCGTCGGATAGACACCGCGCTCCTGCAGTGCCGGGACGAGGTGGTTGACGATGTCGTCCAGGCCGGTGGGGATCAGCCACGGGGAGATGTTGAAGCCGTCCACCGCGCCGGTGCGCGCGTACTCCGCCAGCCGGTCCGCCACCTCGGTGTAGGAGCCAGTGAAGCTGGAGTCGCCCCGGCTGGTCCGGGCGGACACGAACTGCCGGATGCTGAGGCCCTTGTCCTTGGCCTCGGCACGCCACTGGTCCGCCAGCTGCTTCGCCTTGGCGCCGTGGAAACCGCTGCCCCGGGTCTCGGAGGTCTCCTCCACCACGGGGTCGATGTCCGGCAGTGGACCGTCCGGATCGAAGCCCTGGAGCTCGCGGCCCCAGAACTGTTCGAGGTAGGCGATGGCCTGCTCGGGCCCGATCTGCAGGCTCCGCACCCAGCTCTTCTTCTCGAGCGCCTCCTGCGGGGTGGCGGCGAGGATGAACTCGCTCGCGGGCATGATCTTGACGTCGTTCGCGCCGCGGCCGGCCTTGGCCGTGCGCTCGACGATATCGCGGCGGAAGTCCAGCGCGTCGTCGAGCTTCGGGTGCGCGGAGAAGATGACGTCGGCCTGCCGGGCAGCGAAGTCGCGGCCCTCCGGCGAGTCGCCGGCCTGGAACAGCACCGGCCGGTACTGGGCGCTGCGCGGCAGCCGGGGCACGTAGTCCACCGTGTAGTGCTTGCCCTCGTGGTGCACGGGCCGGGCCGAACCGGGGGCGGCCCAGGCGGGGGCGGCAGGGGTTTCGGCGATGGCGCCGGCCTCCCAGGAGTCCCAGATCCGCTTGGCCGTGCTGACGAACGCTTCGGCGTGGACGTACCGGTCGGCGTGGTCCAGGTAACCGCCGCGGCGGAAGTTCGCGCCGGTCCAGGCGTTGTCCGTGGTGACCACGTTCCAGGCCGCACGGCCACCGGAGAGCAGGTCCAGGCTGGACAGGCGGTGCGCCAGATCAGCGGGGTCGTTGTACGTGGTGTTCTGCGTGGCCACCAGGCCGATGCGGGTGGTGACGGAAGCCAATGCGGCCAGCATGGTCTGCGCGTCCGGCCGGCCGACGACGTCCAGTGCGTGCGGGCGGCCGAGGTGCTCGCGGAGGCGCAGCCCCTCACCGAGGAAGAACGCGGCGAACAGGCCCCGTTCCGCGGTCTGGGCTATGCGGCGGAAGGACTCGAAGTCCGTCTGCGAACCGGATTCCGGCGACTTCCAGACCGTGCCCGAGTTCACGCCCTGGAAGAAGATGCCCAGCTGCAGCTGGCCGGAGGGCACGAAGCCGTTGCCGATGTTTGTGTCTGTCATGGGTCTCTCCCTAGTGATCGGCCGCGGAAGGCGCGGGTACGGCGGCATACCGGCTGGACGGGCGCTGCAGGCCCAGCAGGTCCCGGAAGGTGCAACCCGGCTGCTGCGGTGCCAGCACGCCACGGCGCCGGAGGGCCGGAAGCACCAGCTGGGCCAGCTCCTCCAGGTCCACGTCCAGGACGGCGGGGTGGAGGCGTACGCCGTCGGCAGTCTCCAGAATGGAGGCCAGCAGTTCGGTGAGCTCCGCTGCGGTGCCGGCGAAACGGGCCCGGCCGCTCTGCCACGGCGTGTGTGCATCCAGTTCGGCGAGGCGCCCGGCGGCGCTTTGCCCACGGGCGTCAAGGACGACGTCGAGCTCGGCGATAACGGCAGCCGCGGGAGCGGCGGCGCGGGCCTCGGCGATCTCGCCGGCCAGCAGCTCAGGCGTGGGGGCAGAGACGAGTATGGCGTCCGCCGCCCCGGCGGACAGCTGGTCCGCGTCCAGCAGCCCGGCCGGTGCGAGGACCGGCAGCTGGCCCTGCAGCGGACGGGGAATGATGGAGGGCCCCTTGATGGAGTATCCGCTCCCGCCTTCAGAATCGGCGCTGCTTTCAAAATCGATGTAGTGCAGCTTGTCGACGTCGATGTACCGGCCGGTGGCGACGTCGCGGATCACGGCGTCGTCCTCCCAGGAGTCCCAGAGCCGGCGGCCGACCTCGATCGAATCGGCGGCTTCCCGGCCCAGATCGTCAGCCGGGACAACGGATCGTCCGACGGCGGCGGCATCCGCCACCCGGTTCGACGCCGCCACCAGCCACCCGGCGCGGCCGCCGGATACGTAGTCCAGGCTGGCCAGCTGCGTGGAGATGTGGAACGGCTCGGTGTAGACGGTGTCCACCTCGGGGACGAGCACGATGGAGCCCGTGACGGGCCCGGCAAAGGCTGCGCGCTGCAGGGCGTTCAGCCGGCCCGGGACATCGCGGCCGTCCGCCGAGTCGGCCGCAGGGGTGAGGGCGCCGTCCGCGAACGTGGCCACGTGGAACCCGGCCGATTCGGCGGCCAGCACCGTGGCGCGGACGCGGGTGCCGTCGAGCAGCTCGGCGGGAGTGTGCCGGGCCTTGCGCCACGCGGCGGGGTGCGCTCCGTCACCGTCCAGTTCGAGGGCGAGAAAACCTTTGGCTGCAGTGCTCACTGTCCGGCCTGCCTTTCGTGGGGGTTCTGTTCGCCCGCTTCGATGGCGACGGCCAGTCGGTTTTCGGCCGGGGGCAGCGGGCAGGTGGCGAGGTCGGTGTAGGCGCACGGCAGGTTCACGGCGCGGTTGAAGTCCAGCGTCACGCGGCCGTCCGCGTCCGGTGCGGCCACTGTCAGCGAGCGGTTCGCCGCGTAGGTGGTCTTGCCGGACGTAGCGTCGGTGAACAGCACGGACAGGGTGCCCGGCGCGTGGCCATTGAAGGCGGTGAGCGTGAGGTCCTGGCCGTCCAGCGCGAACCGGATCTCGCCGGGCGCTTCGTACACGTGCACGATGCCCTCCACCGCGGCCCCCACGGTAGTGGCCCGGGGCGAATCGAACGCCACGTACACGCCCTCGACGGCGAAGCGCGGGTCCGGCGCGTAGGCCGGCGTTCCGCGGTACCCGTTGAGCAGCGGGTTCTCCGGGTGCCGGGGGCGCACGATGTATTCCCCGCCGCGCTTGGCGAGTTCGACGACGGCGGGACCCGCTGTGAGGTTGATACCCTCACGCTCTGCGATGGGATCGAAGACGACGGCGGCGTCAGTACCAGAGTTCAGCTCCCGGCCGCCCTGCTGCAGGCTTTCGCCGGCCTCCAGAACGACAGTGACGGCGTCGTCCTGCACGCTCCAGGTCCCCGGAACGCCGTCGAGCCGGGAAGGTTCCGCACCCAGCCAGTGCAGGTGGGTGACGGCGAGGAAGCCGTGGGAATCGGCGCGGCGGCGCTCATGCGCGTCGTGCCACTGCTCCCATTCGGCGGCGAAGGCGGCGCTAGTCTCAGTGCGCGTAGACGTGGGCATGATCGCTCCTGTGGTTGTCGTGGTCGGTGCTGACGGCGGAGGCGGCGTCCGGTTCGGTGGCGCCGGCAAAACCGGGACGGCTGCCAAAGGGATCCGCGGACTCCCAGAGCGTGGTGGGGGCTGACGCGCGCACGGCCGGGATGACCTCGAGCGCGAACCTCTCCAGAATCTCCAGCTGCTGCTCGAAGGGGAGGGTGGTGGGCAGGGAGATGGACTGCAGATCGTGCCCGTACAGCCCGTGGTAGCTGAGGATCTTGTCGATCACCTGTTCCGGGCTGCCGACGAGCGCGGGACCCTCCGCCACCGCGTGGTCGATGTCCCGGAACGGCGAGTTGTTGCCCGGGACGTTGCGCGCAGCCGTGAGGCCCTCGTACACCGGGCCGTACTGGCGCTTGGCCTCCTGCGTGGTGTCCGCAATGAACACGCCGCCGGCGCCGCTGCCCGAGCCCAGGTAGCGGTGCCGCGGATCGTGGCCGTGCCGCTCGTACTCCGCCACGTAGTGGTCGATGAGCACCTTGTAGTTTTCCCGGGGCTGGATGGCGTTCGCGGTGAACAGCGGGTCGCCCCAGCGCGCAGCAAGCGCCGCCGACGTCAGGGTTGTAGCAGACCCGTGCCAAATCCGTGGCGGGCCTGCGTAGGGACGCGGAGTGGTGGTGGTCGGCTCAGTGAGCGCCGGGCGGAAGCGGCCGGACCACGTCAGCTCCTCCTCGCGCCAGAGCCGGCGCAGCAGGGCGTACTTCTCCCCGAGAAGGTCCCACTGGTCCGCCAGGTCCAGCCCGAAGAGCGGGTACTGCAGCACCTCGTTGCCCTTGCCGATCACGAGCTCCAGGCGCCCGCGGCTGAGCTGGTCGATCGTGGCGTAGTCCTCGGCCACGCGCACCGGGTCCAGCACGGACAGGACGGTGACACCGCTCTGCAGCCGGATCCGGGAGGTGACCGCCGTGATGGCGGCGAGCACGGTGGTGGGGGAGGAGGAGATGAACTCGCCGGCGTGCCGCTCACCCACGGAGAAGCTGTCGTAGCCGAGCTCCTCGGCGCGCCGGGCGGTCTGCACCACCTGGTTGAGCCGGTCGGCCGTGGAGACGATTTCCCCGGTGACCGGGTTTTTAAGGTGCGGAATGATGTCGAGGACCTGGAACTTCATTTTGAGGCCCCCGTCTGCTTCGAATCAGTCTGGGTGGATGCGAAGTTGGCCTCGGTCACGGTCTTGGACTCCGGCAGGGCTTCCTCGGACAGTCCCCAGCGGTCCAGGACCTTGGTGTACGAGCCGTCCTTGATGGCGGAGTTCAGCGCCTCCGTGATCACCGGAGCCAGGCCGTTGCCCTTGAGCGTGGTGGCGGCCACCAGGGTCTCCGACGGCCAGCCTGCGTTGACCTTGCCGACGATCTTGAGGTCGTCGCGGGTGTTTTCCCGGTAGACCGTTGAGGGGTAGGGAGCGATGTTCAGGTCGGTCCGGCCGGAGGACAGCGCCAGGATGGTGTCGGCGTCGGAGGAGTAGTACTGGAGGCTGGCGGGTTCCTTGCCCTTGGCCTCGAGCTCCTTGTTCCAGGCCAGCAGGATCTTCTCCTGGTTGGTGCCCGAGCCCACGGAGATCGTCAGGCCGGAGATGTCGTCCGCACCTTTGATGCTGTAGGACGAGGACTTTTTCGACTCGAAGCCCATGAAGGCGGCGCGGTAGCTGGCGAAGTCGAACAGCTTCACCCGGTCCTTGTTGATGCCCACGTTGGAGAACACGGCCTCGAAGTCGCCGGACTGGGTTTTCAGGGGCCAGTTCTCCCAGGAGGTGACCTGGATGTCGAGCTCCAGGCCCAGCTTGTCCGCCACCAGCTGGGCGATATCAAGCTCGGACCCGATGGGCGTCTTGTCGTCTGTGGCGTGGAAGGACAGCGGGATGGAGCCGGCCGTGGTGGCCACCGTCAGCTTGCCGTCCTTGCCGATCAGCGCCGGCACCTTGGCGGCCAGCGCGGCGTCCTTTTCGGCGCGGATCCGCTGCTGGTCCGGTGAGGTGTTGTAGACGACGCCGTTGCGGGCCGCCGTTGTCGCCGCACCTGATGCGGCGCCGGCTGAACCGCCGGAGGCGGCGGCGCCGGGATCGGAGCAGGCGGACAGGGCCGCGGAGCTGAGCAGCGTACCGAGAAGAACGACGGCGGGCAGCTGCCGCCGGGAGAAGCGAGACATGCGGTTTTCCTTAGATATTGAAGGCGGGCTCGATCACCTTGGAGAAGAAACTCCGGGTGCGTTCTTCCTGCGGGTTGGTGAAAATGTCCTGGGGTTTGCCTTGTTCGACGATCTGGCCCTGGTCCATGAACACCACGGTGTCCGCCACGTCGCGGGCGAAGCCCATCTCGTGGGTGACGATGATCAGGGTGGTGCCGGACTTGGCCAGTTCGCGGATGACGTCCAGTACCTCGTTGACCAGTTCGGGGTCAAGGGCCGAGGTGGGCTCGTCGAAGAGCAGGATCTTCGGGTCCAGTGCCAACGCCCGGGCGATGGCGACGCGCTGCTGCTGGCCGCCGGAGAGCTGGCGGGGGTAGGCGCCGGCGCGGTCGCGCAGGCCCACCCGGTCCAGTAGTTCCAGGGCGCGAGCGCGGGCCTCCGCCGGTGACTTTCCCTGCGCGACGACGGGCGCCTCGGTCACGTTCTCCAGCGCCGTGAGGTGCGGGAACAGGTTGAAGTTCTGGAACACCATGCCGATTTCGGTGCGCTGCTTCAGGATGTCCTTCTCCGGCAGTTCGTGCAGCTTGTTGCCCTTGACCCGGTAGCCCACCAGCTGGCCGTCGATGGCGATGAAACCGGCATCCACTTTTTCCAGGTGGTTGATGGTTCGCAGCAGGGTGGACTTCCCGGAACCCGACGGGCCGACGATGACGGCCACGCCGCCGGGCTCCACCGTCAGGGAAACGCCCTTCAGGACTTCAGTGGGTCCAAAGGACTTCCGGACCTTGGTGATTTCCACCAGCCCGCGGGTGGCGGCGGGCGCCTCAAGAGTTGTGTTCATCGGAATCATTTCCTTCCGGCGGTGTTGACCGGGGCGTGGGTGGCGAAGAACTTCCGCGCCTTCTGCAGCGGTGTGAGGGGCAGGGTGCGCACGGCTCCCTTGGAGTAGTGGCGTTCGATGTAGTACTGGAACACGCTGAGCACGGAGGTGATCACCACGTACCAGAGCGTGGCCACGAGCAGCAGCGGCAGGACCTGCTGGGTGCGGTTGTAGATGACCTGGACGGTGTAGAAGAGCTCCGAGTAGGCCAGGACGTAGACGATTGAGGTGCCCTTGACCAGGCCGATGATCTCGTTGAAGGCCGTGGGCAGGATGGCGCGCATGGCCTGGGGCAGCACGATCCGGGTGGACCTGCGCCAGGCGGGAATGCCCAGGGCGGCCGCTGCCTCGAGCTGGCCCTGGTCCACGGACAGGATGCCGCCGCGGATGATCTCGGCGGAGTAGGCGGCCTGGTTCAGCGTCAGGCCCAGCACGGCGGCCGCGAACTGGCTGATCAGGGTGGTGGTCTGCGCCTCGAAGAAGCGGATGTCCGTGAACGGGAGCCCTAAGCTGATCTTTTCGTAGAGGTAGCCCAGGTTGTACCAGAGGAGCATCTGCACCAGCAGCGGCGTGGACCGGAAGATCCACGAGAACGTCCAGGACACGGAGACCAGCAGCGGTGAGGCGGACAGGCGCATGAGGGCGAGGACGAAGCCCAGGATGAAGCCGAGCGCCCCGGAGATGGCGGTGAGCTTGAGAGTCTCCACCAGGCCGTTCACCACGGATTTGGCGGTGAACCACTGGGCCACCACGCCCCATTCCCAGCGCGGGTTCGTGGCCAGGGACCACACGATGGCGGCCACGCCGAGTGCCACCAGCACGGTGCCCACCCAGCGCCACGGGCGGCGGGCGGGAACCAGGCGGTAGTCGGCGTAGTCGACGGCGGCACGCAGCTCGGCCGGGCCGGCTGGCACTGCCGCGGTCTGAATGTCAGCGGCAGCCGGGTTCTCCGGGGCGGCCTGCGTTTCCGGGGCCGGGTTCTCGGCCGGTGCCTCAGTGGGGGACTGGGACGTCCTGGTAGCTGCTGAACTCATGCGCCATCTCGCTTCTTCCGGTTGGTATTTCGGGGTAGTTGGCTGCAAATCTAGGTGCGCCCGGAAGGTCCGGCAAAGCCGTCTGTTGCATTCGTTCACACGGCTTAGCGGGGCGTCACAAGACGATTTCTTGCTCTCATTTACGCTCCGTTACGCGGGGTGAACGGCCGTGACAGGGCCCTCGACCGGCGGTTTGTCCAGACCCTAGATTGAGGGCTCCAAGCCCTTTTCAACCCGCCCTTTCTAGCCAGGAGTATCCGATGCCAGCGCAGCACCCATCCGTGGTCTTCATCGGCGGTGGCCCGCGCACGGCCGGAATCCTCGAACGGCTCGCTGCCAACAGGCCCGGTCTCGCGGACGGCCCGGTGCACATCCACATCGTGGAGCCGTACGAACCCGGCTCCGGCAGGATCTGGCGCTTTGACCAGGAGCCGGGCCTCATGATGAATTCCACCGCGGCGGATGTCACGATGTTCACCGACGCCTCGGTGCTGTGCGAGGGGCCTCCCATCGACGGGCCGGGACTTGCCGCGTGGGCTGCCGGAGTCCGGGATGGTTCCATCACCGACGTGCCCGCCATCCCGCCGCACCTGCAGGAGCAGCTGCGCTCGCTGACGGGCAGTTCCTTTGCTACGCGGCAGCTCCAGAGCAAGTACCTCGAGTGGTTCTTTCGCCGCGCCGTCCGCGCCCTGGGCAGCGACGTCCGCGTCACCGTCCACCGCGACACCGCGGTCAGCGTCGAACCGCTCAGCGGCGAACCCCTAAGCGGCGAACAACAGGGCGACGACGGCGGGTACAGCGTGCGGCTGGCCGGCGGCGGCACGCTGCAGGCCGACGTCGTGATTACCGCCCTGGGGCACACTGACGCGGAGCCGGAGGCCCGCTCTGCCGCATGGACCGGGTTCGCGGCGCGGTACGGCGGGTTCCACGCGGCACCCAGCTATACCACCGACGTCGACTATTCCTCCCTTGCCCCGGGCCAGGACGTCATTGTCTCCGGCATGGGCCTGGCCTTCGTTGACCTGCTGGTGCTGCTCACCGAAGGCCGCGGCGGCCGTTTTGAAGAGACGGCCGACGGCGGGCTGCGCTACCTCCCGTCCGGGGCCGAGCCCAGGCTCTGGGCCGGGTCACGCCGCGGCGTGCCGTTCCACTCCAAGATCTCCGTGGCCCTGCGCGGTGAGCCGGCGGGGGCGCCCCGGTTCTTCACCGCGGATGCGGTGGGCGCCCTCCTGGCGGCGCACGCCGAACTCGATTTCCGCAGCCACCTCTGGCCCCTGATCGCCAAGGACGCCGGCTTCGGCTACTACCGGGAGCTGTTCACCGGCAGCCCGGAGCGGGTGGCGCTGGGCTGGGACGAGTTTGCAGGAAAGTTTGCCGCCCTGGACTGGTACAGCAGCGCCCGCCGCGAGCTCGTCGCCGCGGCCGTTCCGGATTCCGGGCTCCACCTGGACCTCGAACAGCTCGACAAGCCGTTCGGCGGCCAACTCTTTGAGGGTCATGCTGACGTCCAGGAAGCAGTGGCCGGCTACATCGAGCATGACCTCGAACTGCGGACGGGACCGGACCACCCGGAAACGCTGGCCCTGTTCATGGCCCTGCTGAAGGTGTACATGGAGCTGGGCAGGATCGTCCCGCCCGAACGCCTGAACGCGCGCTCGCAGGAGGAAGTGCACGGCTGGTGGCACGGGTTCTTCAGCTTCGTGGATTCCGGCCCGCCGCCGCGCCGGCTGCGCGAAATGCTGGCCGTCCACCGCGCCGGGCTGCTCAACTTCCTGGGACCGGGACTTGCGGTTGCGGCCGACGACGCCACCGGCGAGTTCGTGGCGACGTCCGCGCATTCACCGGTGAGCCTGCGGACGAAGGCCTTGATCGAGGCCCGGCTCCCCGGCCCCGCCGTGGCCCGTTCCGCCAACCCGCTGCTCCGCTCGCTGCACGGCACGGGCCTGGGCGCTGAGCAGCACCTGCTGACGTCCGACGGCGGCCACTCCACCGGCCGGCTCCTGATCACCTCGGGCCACCGGATCGTGGGCCGCAGTGGCGGCACCCGGAGTCGCCTGTTCGGCATCGGCCCCGGGACCTCGGGCTGGGGAGCGGGCGCGTTTGCCCGGCCCGGAACCAACGCGGCGCCGTTCCGGGAGAACGACGCCCTGGCCCGGAAAATACTTGAAGCTGTGTCCGGCGCCGGCCGGCCCCGCACCGCTGCCGCCGTCGGAAAGGCCTGAAAGATGCAACTCGAAGCAACCCCCTCCACCCTCACCGTCCTCGAACTGCCCATGCACGACCCCCGGGTCCGGCCGCTCCTGGACGAGCTCGCCGTCGAGTACGACACCCGCTACGGCGACCTGTTCGGCCGGGGCGCGGCCGCGGAGGAACTGAACAGGTACCCGGCCGAGGAATTCGAGGCGCCGGGCGGCGCCCTGCTGATCATCCAGGAGAACGGCGAGTCCGTGGCCGGCGGAGCCTACCGCCGCTACGACACGGAAACCGCCGAGTTCAAGCGGATTTGGACGCACTCGACGCACCGGCGGCGGGGGTTGGCCCGGCGGGTACTAGAGGAATTGGAGCGGCTGGCCGCGGAGCGCGGGTACCGCAGCGTCTACCTCACCACGGGCCCCCGCCAGCCGGAGGCCAAGTACCTGTACCTGAACACCGGCTACACGGCTCAGTTCGATCTCGCCGCCGACCCCGAGACCATCGGGCCTCTGGCGTTCACGAAGGACCTGGCCGTCCTGGCAGGGGACCCGGCCTAGGACCTGGGTGCGGCGCCCAGGTTTACGGGGTCCTCGTCGGTCAGGTACGCGAACTCGGAGTGCGCGGCGATGTCGATGCCGCGCAGTTCGTCCTCCTCGTGGATGCGCAGGCCCATGGCCATGTCCACCACCTTGGCGATCACCCAGGTCAGGCCGAAGGAATAGGCCAGCACGGCCACGGTCGCGATGGACTGGATACCCAGTTGACGCAGACCGCCGCCGTACAGCAGGCCGCTGACGCCGTTGGGCGCGCTGCTCGTGGCGAAGATGCCGATCAGGAGGGTGCCGATGATGCCGCCCACCAGGTGCACGCCCACCACGTCCAGGGAGTCGTCGAAGCCGAGGCGGAACTTCCATTCGATCGCCAGCGAGCAGACCGCACCGGCGATGGCGCCGATGGCCACGGCGCCCAGCGGGCTGACCGCACCGCAGGCGGGCGTGATGGCTACGAGCGCGGAGACCAGCCCCGAAGCCGCGCCCATGCTGGTGGTGGCCCCGTGCCGGATCCGTTCAACGACGGCCCACGCGAGCAGGCCGGCGGCTGCCGCCACGGCCGTGTTGAGGAACACCACCGACGCCGCGTGGCCGGCGGCCAGCGCGGATCCCGCGTTGAACCCGAACCAGCCCACCCACAAGAGGCCCGCGCCCACCAGCACCAGGGGGCGGCTGTGGGGCTTGGAGTGTTCCATCTTCGGCCAGCCGGAGCTGCGGCCCAGGACCAGCGCCAGGGCGAGGGCGGCGGCGCCGGCGTTCATGTGCACGGCTGTGCCGCCGGCGAAGTCGATGGCCTTGATGCCGTTGGCGATCCAGCCGCCCGTCACCGAGCCGTCCGCGGAGTTGAACGCGAAGACCCAGTGCGCGATGGGGAAGTAGACCAGCGTGGCCCACACGCCGGCGAACACCATCCAGGCGCCGAACTTCATCCGCCCGGCGGCCGCACCGGCAACCAGGGCGGTGGTGACGCAGGCGAAGAACAGCTGGAAGGACACGAACAGCGCCGCCGGGAGGGCGGCATCGGGATTATCCTTCAGCATCGGTTCGAGCCCTGCGTACTGTGTGACGTCCCCGATCAGGCCCAAGCCGTTCACGGAATTGCCAAAGGCCATCGAGTATCCAAACAGTGCCCACAGCACGGCCACGAGGCTGGCCCCGCCGAAGCACATCATCATCATGTTCAGGATCCGCCGCGATCCCACCATGCCCCCGTAGAAGAGGGCCAGGGCGGGAATCATCATGCACACCAGTGCGGAACTTGCGAGGATCCAGGCAACATCTCCAGCGTTCATTTCGAACTCCACTCAAGAAATCGGTGGTGGCATTTTGAGACCCGGAAGAATGCCGTTTGTCCCCACAACATAGGACTCCGGAAACCGCCGTAGGTTTCGGGAATGTAAATTGCTTGTTACCGCAATTTCTCGTCACAACGGCGACGGCGGACCCCGTCAGGGGCCCGCCGTCGCCGGGTTTGCAGTGAGCCGGAAAGCTCTCCTAATGCGTGGTGCCGTGGGTGGTGTTCCCTGAGGTATCCATGTCGCCGAGCAAGCCGGGCACGGCTCCGGCCACGCCGAGGGATCCGATGGCGATCGCCCCCACCACGGCCAGCGCACGGAGGTGGGCAGACGCCGTCGTCCGCCCTTCCGGTTCGCCGTCAGCCTTGCGCCGGGCGCGGAGCAGGACGACGGCGATTACCAGGGTGCCGAGCTCGAGGAGGGACGCGGCCACATCGGCCAGGCCAAAGGGCTCGGGCACGCCGGAGTTGGGGCCGAAGGGCAGCCCCGCCGTCCGGGACCACAGCCACAGGCCCAGCGGAACCACGGAGGCCGCGGCCACGGCAACCAGGACGCTCTGGCCGGGCCGTCCCAGCAGCAGGACGCCGCCGGCCACCTCCGCCATGGCCAGGGCGAGGAAGAACGCGCTGGCCACCACCCAATGGTTGAGGTGGTCCGGTATGACTGCGAGGTGGATGGCGGCGCAGCCAAACAGTGCCACCGCCGCCAGCGTCAGCCTGAGGTCCGTGGCGCCGGCCAGGGAACGGCCGGACCGCGCACGGCGGGCAATGCGCCCGGGCGGCGCCTCCTTCGGCCGGCGGCTGACGTCCAGCCGCCCGCCCCGGATCGCCACCGTCCAGCCGGTCACCACGAGGTTCGTGATCAGCAGCAGGCCGGTGCCATAGCCAAAAGCGGCCAGCTGGAGTCCCAGCGAGGACTGGTCGAGCTGTTCCGCCGACTGTGCGGAGTTCGCATGGTGCAGCGCGCCCATCAGGTTGTGCTGGAGGGCGTAGTCCCAGGCTTCACTGGCGGCCAGCGTGAGGGCTCCGGCCAGGGTGCCGGCCGCGGCAACCAGCAGGGCCGTGGTGAAGAATGCCTTCCTGCCGGCCAGCACGGGCCCGAACCACCGCATCGACAGCGTCACGGCCGCGATGACAGCCAGCATGAACAGCGGAAGCAGCACGGTTGACTCCCGGAGCCAGCTTACAAACGGCTCCTGCGTGCGTTCGATGGCTCCCACGGCGCCCCTGAGCGACACCACCCAGAAGCCGTCGGCGTAGGCCATCATCGCCGCAAACGGGATGACCGTCAGCCAGGGGACCGCGGGGCGGGCCGGCGCCTGGGCGCCGGTCCCGCTGACCATTCCGGCCGGCACCGCTGTCATGGCGTGATTTCCCAGCCGAACATCATGGCGTGGTCCTCATGCGCCAGGTTGTGGCAGTGGGCCACGTACGGTCCCACGAAGTCACGGAAGCCGCGGTAGATGATGGTCGACTCGCCGGGATCCAGGGCCACCAGGTCCTCGCGGGACACATCATCGGGATGGCCCTTGTCGCCGCCGCGGGTGACGTCCCTGCCGTTGCGCATGACCACCCGGTGTTCCTCCATGTGCAGGTGGAACGGATGGACCCAGCCGCCGCCGCCGTTGCGGATTTCCCACAGGTTGTAGCTGCCCTTCTTCTGCTGGGCGAGCGGCGAGCGGCCTGCGCGGTTCTTGAGGCTGGTGGCAACGGTGTTCGGGGTGAACGGCTTGCCGTTGATGAGCCACTCCGTTTCGCCGCCGCCTGAGCCACGCTCCACCTCGAAGATCAGCCGGTTGTCCAGCATGGTCTGCCAGTTGCTCGGCAGCGGCGGGAGCTCCCGCATCATCCCGGTCGGGATGACGCTGTCATCGGGAGCGTCATCGCCGATCACGAACTTGAGCAGGGGAACTTTGTAGGCGGGGTCGGGCGAGAACCGGGACGAATTGCTCCACATCCGGCCGTTGGGCATCTTCATCACGTCGGTGAGGTAGATGACGTCGCCCTTGGTGGTGGGGGTGCCGTCCTGGTACCTGGTGAAGTCGATCACCACTTCGCGTCGCTTGGCCGGCCACAGCTCGAAGGAATCGCGCTTGATCGGCATCGGCAGCAGGCCGCCGTCGGACGCGATCTGGGTGAACTGCATGCACTGCTGGCCATCCGGGATGCGGTACTGCCCCTCGAGTTCGTCGCCCTGGTAGCCGAGCGAGACCGAGGTTTTCGGCCCCTTCGTGGAGCTCATCAGCTTGAACTCGTAGATCCGGGCGATGGACGCATCCAGGAACCGGAAGCGGTACTTGCGGCGCTTTACCTCCATGACCGGGTAGGCGGTGCCGTTCACGGTGAAGATATCGCCTACGAAACCGTGGTTGGGGAAGTGCTTGTAGAAGGTCTTGCCCCACCACTCGGGGTGCTTGGCCGGGTTCTTGGCGGCCGGGAACTCCTTCTGGACGTCGTGGATGTCCTTGTGCATGGTCACGCCGTCGTCGAGCCGGGTGTCGTAGAAGGCCAGCGGGACGTCGTAGTCCACGTCGAAGGATCCGTCCGGGTTGTCCTTGCGGACACCGGGCAGCCGCAGTCCCTGGCGCTCGTCGCCCATGTCCATGCCGTTCTTCGGGTCATAGATCGGGTACAGGCCCACCATGCCCTTGTAGACGTTGGAGCCGGTGTGGTCCATCCGGTGGTCGTGGAACCAGAAGAAGCTCTGCTTCTCCCGGTCGTCGCCGCCGGCGGGCCAGTTCAGGTACAGGTTGTCGCAGAAGGTCTTTGGCAGGTACCCCTCGTACTTGGGCCCGCTGGTCATGGAGTAGTGCGGGTTGCCGTCGCTCTCCGGCGCCGTGTGGCCGTTGTGCAGGTGGGTCAGAAAGGACCAGTCCGGGGAGCCGAAGTCCTGGCGGTCCAGGTTCAGCGGGTTCTCATCCAGATGGTTCTCGAACCGCACCAGCGCCGGCTTGCCGTATTCGGCGTTGATCATCGGGCCGGGGAAGGTCCCGTTGAAACCGTAGATGGTGCTCATGGGGAGGGTCCGCTTGGTTCCGGCCGGGTAGGTCTTGCGGTTCGCATCGAAGGAAACCGTTGGGCGGCCCTTCGCGTCGATCGGCAGAACCTGCGAGGTGGTGAACGCGTGTTGCCGCAGCAGGATGTCGATCTTGTAGACGAGCGGGTCCGGATAGCCCAGCTTGGAGGGCCAGATCTGGTGCTGCTCATTCTTGAAGGAACTCTGCTGGCCCTGCCCGGGTCCGGGCGGGTCGCTCCACTCGGTGTAGCCCTTCGTGAACGCGTCCCCCACGGCAGGCGTGGGTGCCAGGGCCTTGGGAATGGTCAATTGGTCCGTGAACGGCGACAGGATCAGCGGGCTGGTGGGAAATGCCTCGATGTAAAACAACAGATCACCGAGGGCGGTGGACGAAGCGGCGAACGCGCCGTCGGGCGAAAGCAGCCCCTTCTGCGCGAGCAGCGGACCTGCCCAGCCCTGGGCGGCGACGACGGCGGCGCCTGCACCTCCGGCCGCGCTGAGCCGCAGGAGATTGCGGCGGGACACACCGTTCGTCGACACTGTGCTTGTCGACTCTGTGCCTGCCGACACTGTGCTCGTCGACTCTGTGCTTGTCGACACAGTGTTCGTCAACACTTCGTTTGTGGTTGCGGTTTCTTCTGACATGGTTATGCGCCTCCTTCGGGGCAAGAAAGAATGGCCTGTTGGCCCCGGTATTCGAGCTTTATCAGGGTCTTTCCCCGGCGGTTTCTGCACCGGGAAATCCTGGCCTTGCGGAAGCCGGCTGCGCTTGTCGTTGCCCCGCGCAACTACAGTGAAGGCAGGGGGTTGGGAAAACATTGGACGAACGCCGTGCATACCCCCTCAACGGGATGGGTATAGGGGGGTGGCCTTTCCAAGGCCGGTGCCAGGCGAAGAAGCCGTGCTGGTTAAACGATCGACCCAGAAGATCGTGCTAGAACAGCGGGCCCAGACCGTTCCAGCCGGCGCTGATGCGCACCCGGGAGCCGAATTGCCCCGTCCCGAGCCCGGGATAGAGCCACAGGACGCCGGCGGCGTCCCGTGCCAGCAGGTCAGGGTTGCGGTCGCCGGTGAAATCACCGGGACTTACGACGGCGGTCATGGCGTTCCAGCCGGCGCCCACCCGGACGCGGGGAAGCCAGCCGCCCGCGCCGCTGCCGCGGTACAGCCACAGGACGCCGGTGGCCGATTCCCGCGCCAGGACGTCGGCGGCGCCGTCACCGTTCATGTCGCCCGGACCCACCAGGGCGTTGAAGGCGTTCCAGCCCGAGCCCACGCGGATCCGGGGCAGGAACGCGCCGGTGCCGTTGCCGCGGTACAGCCAGAGGAAACCGGTGGCACTCTCACGGGCCAGGATGTCCACGCGCTGGTCGCCGCTGAAGTCCCCGGGGCCGATGATCGCGCTGAAGCTGTTCCAGCCGGTGCCGAGCCGGATCCGGGGGAGGAACCCGCCGGTGCCGTTGCCGCGGTACATCCACAGGTATCCCGTGGCGGCCTCCCTGGCAAAGACGTCCTGCGGGCCGTCGCCGTTGAAGTCGCCGGGCGTTTCAAGGGCGCTGAACCCGTTCCAGCCGGTGCCGACGCGCACGCCGGGCAGCCGGCCCCCGCGGCCGTTCCCCGGGTACAGCCGCAGCTCGGCCGTGGCCGTCACCCGGGCCAGGATGTCGGTGTTCCAGTCACCGTTGAAGTCGGCGGTCGAGCGGGACAGGGCGGACGCCGGGACAGGGAGGGGAGTGAAGGCGTAGGGGTCGCAGGTCAGGTCGTAGTCCCGGACGTCGTCGTACCACTGGGAAAGGTATACCCGGCCGCCGGAGAAGCTGGCGGTTCGGCAGAGGTTCTGGGCTTCGCCGGGGAAGTCCAGCCGGCCGGCGGTGGCCCACACCGGAACGCCGGACAGCCGCCAGGAACCGGTGATGCCGGCCCAGCCCGAGGCGAACGAGTACAGGCCATAGGAGTAGCCGGCGTCGCGCAGGCCGCGCATGAGGCCTTCGACGATGTACCGGTTTTCGCGCTGCTGCGCTGCGCTCGCCGTGGGCCACGGCTGGGCGGGGCGGGGTTCGACGTCGATCCACACCACGCGCGGGGCAAACCGGACCCGCGCCAGGCTGGCAACCGCGAAACGTGCTTCCGCGTAGCCGACGTTGGAGAGCTGCCCCGCCCGGGTAGCTGCGGACCACGGTCCCTGGGTGCGGTAGGTGGCGAGTTGGGCGGCCGTGGGGAAGGCGGACATCGTATAGGCCTGGGCCGGCTTGCGGTTGCCGGCTGCCCAGGTGACCTGGCTGGCCAGGCACGGGTTTTCCGTGAAGGGCAGTCCCTTCGTCAGGCCAATCACCACGAACTGGGACGACGCCGGCGGCAACGGGAGGCCAAAGCCGCCCACCGCCGTCGGGCATTGGGGCCAGGAGATGTCGTGGCCGTTGAGCGATACGGCGCGCGCGGGGGTGGCGCCGGGCAGGTAACTGAAGAGCAGGGCGAGCAGGATCAGGAGGCCCGTCAGCATGTGCCGTGCGGAAAATCCGCCCCCCGAATGATGAACTTTGCCGTCCATCGCCAGCGCTCCTTTGCTCCCATCATTTTACGTCCGGCCGCGTCTATCCGTGTTGCGCCCTATTCGTGTTCCGGGCTGTGCGTCGCGCACAATTACCCCATGGCAAAAAGCAATGCCCGGCTGCCCCGGCTTGAGGATGTGGCGGAGCGCGCGGGAGTCTCGCACCAGACTGTGTCCCGGGTGATCAACAACCATCCCAACGTCAGCAAGGCCACGCGCGAGCGGGTCGAGGCCGCCATTGCCGAGCTGGGCTACCGGCGCAACACGGCTGCCCGGAGCCTGGTCACGCGGAAGTCGCAGACCATTGGCGTGCTGGGCAGCGAGCTGTCGCAGTACGGTCCCGCCAACACGCTGCTGGGGGTTGAGCAGGCCGCGCGCGATGCCGGCTATTTCGTGAGCATTGCCGCCCTCCGCTCGGTGAGCCGGGAGGCGATCTTCGACGCCATCCGGCACTTCCTGGACCAGTCGGTGGACGGCATTGTGGTGATCGTGCCGCATTCCGAGACTCTCCTGGCCCTGGCCGAGTTGAACCCCGGCGTGCCGGTGGTGGCCGTCGGGTCCCTGGGCAGTGAGGCGGTGAGCGGCGCCATGGTGGACCAGAAGCGCGGGGCCGAGCTCGCCGTCGGGCATCTGATTGAGCAGGGCCACCGCCGGATCGGCCACATAGCCGGCCCGCAGGACTGGATCGACGCGGTGGCGCGTGCGGAGGGCTGGAGCGCCGCGCTGCGCGAGGCAGGGCTGGACGACAGCCTGGTGGTCGAGGGGGACTGGAGCGCCGGCAGCGGCTACGAGATCGGCCGGAAGCTGGCCGCCGAACGGACCGCCACCGCGCTGTTCGTGGGCAACGACCAGATGTCCCTGGGCCTGCTCCGTGCCTTCAACGAGGCCGGCGTCCGGGTCCCCGAGGACGTTTCCGTGGTGGGCTTCGACGACCAGCCGGAGTCCGGCTACTTCACGCCGCCGCTCACCACGGTCCGCCAGGACTTCGAGGAGCTGGGCCGGCGCTGCATGGATCTGATGTTGAGCGCCATTGAGAACGGCGACACGGTGAGCACCACGGTGGTGGAACCGGAGCTGGTGGTCCGCCGGAGCACGTCCGCCCCGGCCTAAGGCCACACAGCAGCTGGCCGCGGGCACCTTCCGGTGTCCGCGGCCAGCTGGTCCTTCATCGCCCGGCGATTACCGCCGGACCGTTGTTGGCGTGCCTGCGACAAACCTGGCCAGAACCACTGTGTCAATGTTCGGCGCGTAGGCGGTCGCGTTGCCCAGCACCAACGCACCGTCGCCGGTGGCAAGGCTCAGCGGGATGGTCTTGTCCCAGTAGCTGTTCCACGCATAGTTGTGCCGCATGGCACCGCGGACTGTCGATCCGCCGTCTTCGGTGACGTCAACGAAGCGGCTGATCACCTGCGGGTTGTAGTTGATCGCGGCCGACTTGTCCGCGTTCGCGGCTGCGAGCACCATTTGGTACTCGCCGGCCCCGAAGCCCGCCGGGCGGGGAACAGTCAGGGTGTTGCCTGCCCCGTTTCCGATATATCCGACGTCCCGGACCACGCCGGACCCGTCAGCGGAACCGTTGGAGCCGGCTCCCGCCGTCTGCACGGCTGCGGCACCGGCACGCGGCAGGGCCTCCGCCTCGGAGCGGAAGACGTTGGCTGCATCTGAATCGGCGTTCTTCTGATCGGCGCCGCGCAGGGTGCTGACGCTGCCGACGAGTGCCCCGGATGGCGCGCTGACGGTGAGTTCGTTGATCCCCTGCGGCAGGAAGGCCCTGACTGTCGAGTCCCAGGTGCCTGAGCGGGCGGCCGCAGGAAGCGCAACCGGGCGGCCGTTGACGGCCAGCTTCAGGGCAGAAGCACCGCTGGTTGTGAAGTGCGCAGTGACGTCGTAGTAGCCGGTCTCGGCCGTGGAGGCGAAGAACGTGGCGGAGGCCTGGCCTGAAAGGTCGGCAGAGCCGGAGGTTCCGGGCTTGGCGTACGAGAGCTGGGCCCCGCCGGCCAGCCGGGCGTCCGTGGCCGGGTAGGCGGCCTTCTCGCCGTCGGTGATGTCGCGGAGGTCGAAGCGGTCCAGGGTGATATCGGCACCGGGCAGGATCGTCCCGCCGTCCTTGCTCGCCCGCAGAGACAGCGTGTGCGTGCCGGCGGTCAGGGAAACCGTCGCATCAGTCGTGCCGCGGTAGGTCCAGGACAGGCCGGCCGAATACTTGATCAGCTGGTTGAAGGTCCCGTCGACCAGCAGGGCGTGCTGGCCGGGCCGCTGGTTGGCGCCCGCGAGGATGGAGAGCCGGTACGTCCCCGTGCGGGGAACGGTCACCTCCCAGGCGGCAGCAGAGCTGGCCTTGTTAAACGAGCCCACGTCCCGGCCCGCAGAGGCCATGAAGGACCATTCGCGGGAGGGGTCCTGGTTGTACACGGTAGCGTCGGTCAGGTTGGTGTTTTCCGCTTCGGTGCTGTTGACCAGGTCGCCGGCGACCGGCTGTGGGTCGGCGAGGGCAGGGGTGATTTCGAGCTGGTAGGCGGAATAGCGGTCGCTGTTGGGGACCGTGACGGAGACCTTGCCGTCTTTGACTTTCGCGTGGGCGGAGACAACCACCGGGGGCTGAAGCGAGGCGCCTTCCGCGCCGTTGAGCCGGTTGGCTCTGACCTGAACGTCCACGGAATTGCCAAAGACGGCCTTGTCGATGCCGCCTACGGACACATTGACGTCGCTGGAGCCGCCACCCAGGAGAACTGTGGCCTTCTTCTTTGCCGGGTCGACGGCGGCGATCCCCTGGAGCGTGTCCGGTACGTTCAGCTGGGGCGGGGTGACCTTTGCGGTCTTCGAGCCGGCGAGGTCGCCGTACCACTTGAACATCCACCAGCCGCCGTTGCCGCCGTTGTTGCGTGACGAATTATCAGAGAGGTTTCCCGCGTAGTTCCAGTAAGCGGTCTGTGCGTCCACCTTCTGGTCCTCGAACATGGACATCCACTGGACCAGCTGCCCGGGAACGCCCATGTCGCGGAGCATGCCGTATTCGGTGATGTTCACCGGGATGTCCGGGATGCCCTGATCGCGGAGGATCTGCTTGTACTCGGCAAAGTGGCCGCGGAAGGTGCCGAGGTTGTTGGTGCCCAGCTCGTGCCAGATGAAGACATCGGGCAGTTCGTTCCTGCCCTTTGCATAGGCCAGGAAATCGGCGCTGCGGTCCTGGTGCCACCAGGCGTCCCCAGGGCCGCCGATCTTCGGCTTCGGCAGGCCGTGGGCGGCGTAGACGTCCCCGATGGCTTGGTAGGCGGCGCTCCAGTCGCCGAGGAACTGATCCTTCTGCGCCTGCCAGTTGGGGTACCAGTTGCCGGCATCGGGTTCGTTGAATGGGATGAAAATGTAATTCCCGGGGTGTTCGGACTGCGTCGCGATCTTTTCTGCAACCGAGCGGACGATTGGCAGGTAATCCCATTCGCCGTCGTTGTTGGCGTCCCCGGGACGTTTCCCGCCGTTGTAGGCCCAGTCCGGGTATTCGTCCTGGATGTACACATAGAGGTCCTTTCCGCCTGCCGCGAAGAAGGAGCGTTCAACGTCCAGCGCATCCCCGTTGGGATGCTGCGCGCCCTGGGGCGGCTTCTGGGAGGTGTTGGTGATGCGGACGCCGTTCAGGACCGCCTGGCTTGGCACGCCGTCGTCGCCCAGTCCGTAAAGGGTGCCGGTGGCACCGCCGCGGAAGTCGCCCGTGGACTGCGCCAGGTCAACGGACAGCGTTTCGGCGGGCGCCGCTGCCACTGGCTGGGCGGCGAGGCCGCAGACTGTGAGGGAGAGGGCGGCCGCCGTCGCCGCTGCCGGGCCGGCCAACGGGAACCGCCGCCGTCTTGGATTGCTGCTCAATTCGTACTCCTTCGTACCGGGCTTCAGCCGGTCTCAGTTCATAGAACATTGCCTGGAAGGCGCGTGGCCAAAGCATCCCGCGGATAAGGAATCGCATCCCGCAGAGAGGGCTGTTAGCGCCAACAACTAGGAGCCTACTGTGGTTGACATCACTTTTGAAGACGTTATCATGAAAACGTCTTCAAAAATCTAGCTACCCTTTCTGCGGGTGAGGAGAACATTTTGTCCAGCCCTGTTCTGTCCTTCGGGCACGATGCCCTGACGGTTGAAATCTGTCAGGACCCAGCCGGCGCACCCTATCTTGCGGCGATGGCATTCGACGGCAACAAACTTCAGATGCAGCCCGGCCAGCCGCTGGTGGAGATTCTCACGGTTGAGGAGGGCCGCTACCATCCGTCGGAGCGCCTTGGCCTGACGACGGTGGGCCGGCGCCTGCGGCATGTGGCGCATGAGGTGCAGCAAACGGCAGGCGGCGTGGCTGCGCGCCTGGAGATGGCGGACGCCGAATCCGGTGTGGAAGTTGAGCTGCGGCTGTCATCCCCAGCCGGCTCCGCGGCCCTGAACGCCGTGGCAACGGTCACCAACGCCGGTGTCCGGCGGCAGACACTGCTGGCCGTCACCACTTTGAGCACCAGGATCGGCAACGCCGCGGCGGAGAGCTTCGATGTGGCGTCCGGTGCCAATGACTGGCTTGGTGAGAACAGGTGGCGCATCGAGCCGCTGCGTGCCGCCGCGCCTGATTTGGCATTGGCGGTTCACGGCGGACAGGAGTCCCGCAGCGGCCTTGTGGCCCGTTCCAAAGGAACCTGGTCCACCGGCCGCGACCTGCCCTTTGGTGTACTGGCCAATGATGAGGACGGCTTTGCGGTCGCCTGGCAGGTGGAACACAACGGCGGCTGGAGGTGGGAGGTGACCGAGGGGCCCGGGGGCGTGGCCCTCGGGCTGAGCGGACCCACCGACACGGACCACCAGTGGCAGCAGATTCTGAACCCCGGCGAAACGTTCACCACGGTTCCGGTCACCATCGCACTGGGGCCGGACCTTCAGGGCGCGGTGGCAAACATGACCCGCTACCGCCGCTCCGCCCGCCGTCCGCATCCTGACAACCTGAAACTCCACGTTGTCTATAACGACTACATGAACACGCTCATGGGGGATCCGACGACGGACCGGCTGCTGCCGCTGATCGACGGCGCTGCCGAGGCCGGTGCGGAGGTGTTCTGCATCGACGCCGGCTGGTACGACGACGGGGGCGACTGGTGGGACAGCGTGGGGGAGTGGTCGCCGTCCGCCCGGCGGTTCCCCGGCGGTCTCGGCGCGGTCATTGACCGCATCCGGGAACGCGGCATGATCCCCGGCCTGTGGCTGGAACCCGAGGTGATCGGCGTCCGCAGCCCCATGGCGGCCATGCTGCCGGATGCGGCGTATCTCAGCCGGGACGGCGTCCGGGTCCGGGAAGCGGGACGCTACCACCTCGACCTCAGCCACCCGGCCGCCATAAGGCACGTCAATGCCGTGGTGGACCGCCTGGTCGAGGAGTTCGGCATCGGATTCTTCAAGATCGACTACAACATCAACCCCGGCCCCGGCACGGACCGGGACGCCCACAGCGCAGGGGAAGGGCTGCTCCGCCACAACCGCGCCCACCTTGGCTGGCTCGAGTCCGTCCTGGACCGCCATCCGGACCTGATCATTGAGAACTGCGGCTCCGGTGCGATGAGGATGGACTTCGCGCTCCTCTCACGCCTGCAGCTGCAGTCCACATCCGACCAGCAGGACCCCCTCAAGTATCCGCCCATCGCTGCCGCGGCGCCGATGCTGGTTCTGCCGGAACAGGCCGGGAACTGGGCCTATCCCAACGAGGCCATGGACGAGGAATCGATCGCCTTCAACATGGCCACCGGAATCCTGGGCCGGCTCTATCTTTCCGGCCACCTGAACCGGCTGTCCGAGGCCCAGCGCTACGTTGTGCACGAAGCCATGGATGTCCACAAGGGACTGCGCGCCGTGATTGCCGGAAGCACGCCGTCCTGGCCCCTGGGGCTGCCCCACTGGGAAGACCCGGCCGTGGCGTTGGCGCTGGACTCCGGCAACGAAAGCTACGTCACCGTGTGGCGGCGCCCCGGGGCACCCGAACTGCTGGACCTGCGCTTTCCCGCCCTGGCAGGCAAGGCCGTCTCGGTCCAGACCGTCTTCCCGACGGGCCTGACCGAATGGAAGACGGAGTGGAATCCGGCAGCCGGGCTTCTGCACGTGCACTCCGCATCCCCTGCCCCCTCTGCCCGGACATTCAGGCTCACCGTGGAACGGTAGCGGTCCGGGCCGCGATTTCTTATCCATCCCCCAATAACCCACACTTTCAAGTAAGTAAGGAGCAGTTCAATGAAGAATTTCCTCAAGGCCACGGCGCTGCTGGCCGCCGGGCTCATCGCCCTGAGCGGCTGCAGTGATCCGGGCAGCGCCTCCACCAACACGGCACCGGCCGCGTGGCCCGACGTGAGCACCAAGCTCGACGGCGTCAACCTCACCATCTGGGCAGCACAGAATTCCAACAGTGTGCCCAAGAGCGTCGTCAGTGCCTTCGAAGCCAAGACCGGGGCCAAGGTCAACGTGGTCACCATCCCGGACCCCTACGAACAGGGCGTCCAGACCAAAATCGCCACCGGGGACAAACCCGACCTGGCTTTCTGGCAGCCCACAGCATCGATGCTGACCGCGATCAATGCCAAGACCAACCTGCAGTCCATCGACGGGGCCCCGTGGCTGGAGAAGCTCAAGCCCGCAGTCAAGGACATCACCGGAATCCTCGACAACACCAGGTACGCCTCGCTGATCACGAGCCCCGCCGTTGAGGGCGTCTATTACAACAAGGACGTCTTCGCCAAGGCCGGCATCACCACGGCACCCAAGAACTGGGACGACTTCCTCGCGGCCGCGCGGACCATCAAGAAAGCCGGCACCGTGCCGTTCTTTGAAATGGGCGGCGACAAGTGGGCCACCCAGTGGTGGGTCCAGGTCCAGCTCGCCGACGCGGCCAAGGCCGGCCTGTGGGACAAAGTGAACCAGAACCAGGAAAAGTTCACCGACCCGACCATCCTGACCGCGGTGCAGAATTACAAGGGCCTGATCGATGAGGGCCTGTTCAACCCGAACATCAAGACCGCCACCTTCGCCGACCAGGCCGATGCGCTCCTCTCCGGCAAGGCCGCCATGGCAGTGCAGGTCAACTCCTTCTTCGGCCAGCTTCAGGCCAAGGCGGACACGGCTGAACTGAACAAGAAGATCGGGTTCTTCCCCATCTCTCCCGCCGGCAACGTCGCAACGGTGATCCCGGACCAGTCCAACGCGCTGATCGCCTTCAAGACCGGCGACGCCACGCGGGAAGCCGCCGCGCGCCAGCTGCTGGGCTTCTGGATGGGGGAGGGCTACCAGGACTTCGTCTCCGCCCAGAAGACCGTTTCCCTTGAAACGGACGCCAAGGACTCCACCGACGTGCCGCAGGCGCTCCTTGACGCAGCCGCATCACTGTCCGACTCCGTCGGATCCATGCAGTCCCTGGCAGTGGCCAACCCTGACCTCTACCTGAACCTCGCCGACATGATCCAGGGCACCAAGACCCCCCAGCAGGTCACCCAGGAAACCCAGACCCAATTCGCCCAGCTCGCCAAGGCGCAGGGCGCCGCGGGCTTCTGACCGTCCAGACTCCTGGCGGGCGCCGGGCTAACCCGGCGCCCGCCTGAAAGGCTCCATGATGGCGCTCCATACCACCGCCCGGCCCGCCGGCAAGCGACAGGCACCGCCGGCAGTTCCGGCCCCGGCCGGCCGGGGACACCGCGAAAAATCCGCCCACCCGTTGTGGTTTCTCCTGCCCGCGTTCGCAGTGCTCTTCGTCTTCTTCTTTCTTCCGACGCTCTTCAACTTCATCTATGCCTTCACCGACTGGTCCAGTTTCAAATCAGCGATCAACTTCGCCGGCGTCAGCAACTTCGTCGATCTGCTGGGCAGCGGCACCCTGGTCAATTCGCTGTGGATCACGCTCTTGTATGCGGCCATGGTGGCCGTGTTCCAGAACGTGTTCGGGCTGGGGCTGGCCGTGCTGCTGGAGCGGGACACCAGGATCAACCGCTTCTCCCGGGTGATGTTCTTCATTCCCGTGATCATGTCCGCGCTGGCTGTCGGCTACATCTTCCGCGCCCTGCTCAAGCCCGAAGGTGCCCTCAACGGGATCCTTTCAGCCGTGTTCCAGCAGGACGTCAGCATCGCCTGGCTGGGCTCCACGAGCTGGACGATCGTGGTCGTCGCCCTGATCCACGCGTGGAAATGGATGGGGCTGTCCATGCTGATCTACCTCGCAGGGCTCAAGACCATCAGCGGCGACGTACTGGAAGCGGCGCGCCTGGACGGCTCCACCCCGTGGCAGACCTTCTGGCGAATCAGGTTCCCGCTCATTGCCCCTGCGGTCACCTTCAACGTAGCCACTGCCTTGCTGGGCTCGATGAACGGCTTTGACATCGTCCAGGCAACCACCGAGGGCGGCCCGGCCAAAAGTACCGAGCTGCTCAACATCTTCATCTTCCGGACCTTCGGGCAGGGCCTCTTCGCCCAGTCCACGGCGATGAGCCTGGTGCTCTTCGTGACCGTGGCCGTCCTTGCCTTTCCGGTGGTCCGGATGCTCCGCAAACGTGAGGAAGTCCTGTGAGCGCTCCTACTG
Source organism: Arthrobacter sp. NPDC056691 (assembly GCF_042791415.1). NCBI lineage: Bacteria > Bacillati > Actinomycetota > Actinomycetes > Micrococcales > Micrococcaceae > Arthrobacter > Arthrobacter sp. NPDC056691. The sequence goes on along the minus strand of NZ_JBHTXX010000001.1, from coordinate 387,642 downwards.
TTCTTCGTCCGGCCAACCGCGGCGGCCGCATCAGGCAGCGCCGCCGTCCGGCGGAGTATATCCAGCCCGCCGCAGCGCTGCTCTCGGTCCTGGTCCTCCTCGGCATTCCGCTGTGGATGGTTGTTGTAACCGCTGGCAAGACCCAGGCCGAGGCGCTGAATCCAAACCTGCAGCTGCCCACGGAGTGGCACCTGATGGAGAACTTCGGGCAGGTCTTCAGCCAGGGGAAGATGCCGACGGCGCTCCTGGGCAGCGTTGCGATCATGGTGCCCACGGTCGCCGTCGTCCTTTTCCTCGGCTCCCTGGCCGCCTGGATCCTCGCCCGCCGGAAATCGCGGCTGAACTCGGTGCTGTATGCCCTGGCCATCAGCGGCATCATCCTTCCGCCGGCCGTCGTGACCATCGTCCTGCTCCTCCGGCAGCTCGGGCTCGCCGGATCCGGCGCCGGGATGATCGGCGTGTACGTCGGAATGTACCTGTCCACGGTCATCTTCTTCGTCACGGGTTTCGTCCGGACCATCCCCCTGGAACTGGAGGAAGCCGCCCGGATGGACGGTGCCGGCCCGGTCAAGGTCTTCCTCACCATCATCCTGCCGCTGCTGGTTCCGGTGCTGTCGACGGCGACCATCCTGATCTGCCTCTACGTCTGGAACGACGTCTTCTACGCGCTGTTCGTCATCGGCGGCCGCATCGATACGCTGCCGCTCAACCTCTACCAGGTGGCCAGCTCCGGGCTGTATCTGCAGAACTGGCACCTGATCTTTGCCTACATCGTCCTGATGAGCCTTCCGCTGCTCATCGTCTTCATCGTGGCGCAGCGCAAAATCATTGCGGGTGTGACCAGCGGGGCCGTGAAGTAAGGCCGGCCGGAAGGCCTTAACCCTAAGCTGGTGGTAGCGCCGGAGCCCTGACGGTGCAGCTGCCATTGGAACAACCACGAAACGGAACCTCAAGCTCATGTCGATCCCTTCCGAGGTGCGGCCGCCCTCCATTGGCGACGTGGCCCGCGTGGCCGGAGTTTCCGTGCCCACTGTGTCCCGTGTCCTGACCGGAAAGCAGCGGGTCAGCTCCGACAAGACTAAACGGGTCCACGATGCGATCGCCCAGCTGGGCTACCGTCCGAACAGCGCTGCCCGCGCCCTGGTATCCGGCCGGGGATCCATCATCGGGGTCATCGCAGGAAACACGTCCAGGTACGGTTACGCCTCAGCCATCCAGGGTGTTGAGGAGGCTGCCCGCGCCGCCGGCTACACCGTGGTCATCACCGTGGTGGAAAGCACCGAGGAAACCGAGGTGCAGCGGGCCGTTGACTTGCTGCTGGGCCAGCAGGTCGCAGGAATCGTGGTTCTCAAGTTCGACCCGCCCGGCATCGCCGCCCTGCGTGCGCTGCCGGCAGGAATTCCGGTAGCGGTCATGTCGGGAACCCGGGAAACGCGGCGCTCACAGGCCGTTTTCGAGGAAGCCAAGGCAGCCGCCGCTGCCACGCAGTATCTCCTGGACCTCGGCCACGAGACGGTGCACCACGTGGCCGTGCCGCCGTCACGGCGCGAAGACGGGCGAACGCAGGGCTGGCGAAAGGCGCTCAAGGACGCCGGGGCGCGGGTTCCGCCCGTGATGCAGGCGACCTGGGAGCCCGAAAGCGCCCACACCCTTGGCAAGGCGATTGCCAACAGGCAGGACATCACCGCGCTGTTCTGCGGCAATGACGACCTCGCCATTGGCCTCATCAGCGGGCTGGCCGCCCAAGGCAAGGCAGTTCCGCGGGACTTCAGCGTGGTCGGCTTCGACGACCATCCACTGGCGCGCTTTTGGCTGCCGCCCCTGACTACGGTCAGCCAGGACTTCGTCCGGCTTGGCCACGACGTGTTCAGGCTGCTGCAGGAGCAGATGGCGGGTGCCGCCGTCCACAGGCTGGAGCGGCGGATGCCCGAGCTGATTATCCGGCAGACGGCCGGCGCGCCCCGGGGCGGCAGGCAGGCCCGTGCTGCGGCAGATCCGGCAAGCGCCGCTTCGGGGACATAGCGGCAAGGATTTCCGGCAAGGCAAAAAGGCACTTGACGCATTGTATTGTTAGCGCTCACAATAGTTTCAGCCCGCGAAACAGACGGGCGGTTTATCTGGAGGATTCATGGACGTCACAGCAGACGGCAGCGAAAACTATGTCATCGGGGTGGATTACGGCACCCTGTCCGGCCGGGCCGTGGTTGTGCGGGTCCGCGACGGCAAGGAACTCGGCAGCGGCGTGTTCGACTACCCGCACGCGGTGGTCACGGAAGCGCTTCCGGCGGATGCCGGGGGCGACGGCGTAACCCGGCTTCCCGGGGAATGGGCGCTGCAGGTGCCGAATGACTACCGTGACGTGCTCCGGCACGCTGTTCCCGCCGCGATCGCTGACGCCGGGATCGACCCGGCAGCCGTCGTCGGAATTGCCACGGACTTCACCGCCTGCACCATGGTTCCCGTCAAGGCTGACGGGACCCCGCTGAACGAGGTGCCGGGCTTCGCGAACCGTCCGCACGCGTATGTGAAACTGTGGCGCCACCACGCCGCGCAGGGCCAGGCGGACCGGATTAACGCGCTGGCCGCGGAGCTGGGCGAGTCCTGGCTGCCGCGGTACGGCGGGCTGATCTCCTCGGAGTGGGAGTTCGCCAAGGGGCTGCAGCTGCTGGAGGAGGATCCCGAGGCCTACGCCGAAATGGACCACTGGGTGGAGGCCGCCGACTGGATCGTCTGGCAGCTCTGCGGGAACTATGTCCGCAACGCCTGCACCGCCGGGTACAAGGGTATCTACCAGGACGGGCACTACCCGTCCGATGACTTCCTCACCGCCCTGAACCCGCAGTTCAAGGACTTCGTCAGCACCAAGCTGGACCACACCATCGGCCGGCTGGGCGACGCCGCCGGCTACCTCACCGCCGAGGCCGCCGCCTGGACCGGGCTGCCGGAAGGCATCGCCGTCGCCGTCGGGAACGTGGACGCGCACGTCACCGCGCCGGCAGCCAAGGCCGTGGAGCCGGGGCAGCTCGTGGCCATCATGGGCACCTCCACCTGCCACGTCATGAACGGCGCCGAGCTCCGTGAGGTGCCGGGCATGTGCGGCGTGGTGGACGGCGGCATCGTGGACGGGCTCTGGGGCTACGAGGCCGGACAGTCCGGCGTGGGCGACATCTTCGGCTGGTTCACCAAGTACGGCGTCCCGCCGGAATACCACCAGGCCGCGGCTGAGGCCGGGCAGGGCATCCACGAGTACCTGACGGACCTGGCCTCGGGGCAGGCGATCGGAGCGCACGGCCTGATCGCGCTGGACTGGCACTCGGGCAACCGCTCCGTGCTGGTGGACCACGAGCTCTCCGGCGTGGTGGTGGGCCAGACCCTGGCCACCCGCCCGGAGGACATCTACCGGGCGCTGCTCGAGGCCACGGCCTTCGGCACCCGCACCATCGTGGAGGCCTTCCGGGATTCCGGCGTTCCGGTGAAGGAATTCATCGTGGCCGGCGGACTGCTCAAGAACAAACTCCTCATGCAGATCTACTCGGACATCACCGGCCTGCAGCTCTCCACCATCGGCTCCACCCAGGGCCCGGCTCTCGGCTCGGCCATCCACGCTGCCGTTGCCGCCGGCAAATACCCGGACATCAGGGCCGCCGCGGACGCCATGGGCTCCGCCCCCGGCGCCGTGTACACCCCCATCCCGGACAACGTCGCCGCGTACGACGAACTCTTCCGCGAGTACCGGACCCTGCACGACTACTTCGGCCGGGGAACCAACGAGGTCATGCACCGGCTCAAGGCCATCCAGCGGAACGCCGCCGGTTCCGTGAAACCCGAGACGCCCGGCTCCCCATCCCTGAACGACCCGTCCCTGCTTACCGAGGAGGTCTCCGCATGAGCGCCCTGCTGGAAACCATTGCCCGTGTCCGCCGCGAGGTCTGCGACCTGCACGCCGAGCTGACCCGGTACGGCCTCGTGGTCTGGACTGCGGGCAACGTGTCCGGACGGATCCCCGGCTACGACCTCATGGTCATCAAGCCCTCCGGCCTCTCCTACGATGCCCTGACGCCCGAAGCCATGGTGGTCACCGACCTGTACGGCACGCCGGTCAGCAGCCTGAGCGCCGACGCCGACGGCGTTCCGGCCAAGTGGGAGAACCCGGACCTCTCGCCGTCGTCGGACACGGCCGCGCACGCCTACGTCTACCGGAACATGCCCGACGTCGGCGGTGTGGTGCACACCCACTCCACCTACGCCACGGCCTGGGCCGCGCGCGGGGAGGAGATCCCGTGCGTGCTGACCATGATGGGCGATGAATTCGGCGGTCCGATCCCCGTTGGCCCGTTCGCGCTGATCGGCGACGATTCGATCGGCCGCGGCATCGTGGAGACCCTGCAGGGCTCCAACTCCCCGGCGGTGCTGATGCAGAACCACGGCCCGTTCACCATCGGCAAGGACGCCCGCTCCGCCGTCAAGGCCGCCGTGATGTGCGAGGAAGTGGCCCGCACGGTCCACATCTCGCGCCAGCTCGGCGAACCGTTGCCGATCGACCAGGGGCAGATCGAGTCGCTGTACGACCGCTACCAAAACGTCTACGGACGCTAAGCGCCCGCACCCCGCACCACACCCAAAACTTTCCAAGGAGACACCAATGACCAGCGCCAACAACACCTCCCTCGAGCACTATGAGGTCTGGTTCCTCACCGGCAGCCAGCACCTCTACGGCGAGGACGTCCTGAAGCAGGTGGCTGCCCAGTCGCAGGAGATCGCCGCCGCCCTGAACGAGTCCTCCGCGGTGCCGGTGAAGCTCGTCTGGAAGCCCGTGCTGACGGATTCGGACGCGATCCGCCGCACCGCGCTGGAAGCCAACTCGGACGACTCGGTGATCGGCGTGACGGCGTGGATGCACACGTTCTCCCCGGCCAAGATGTGGATCCAGGGCCTGGACCTGCTCCGCAAGCCGCTCCTGCACCTGCACACCCAGGCGAACGTGGAACTGCCCTGGGCGGACATCGACTTCGACTTCATGAACCTGAACCAGGCCGCCCATGGCGACCGCGAGTTCGGCTACATCCAGGCCCGGCTGGGCGTGCCGCGCAAGACGGTCGTTGGGCACGTGTCCAACCCCGAGGTGGCCCGCCAGGTGGGCGTCTGGCAGCGCGCCTCCGCCGGCTGGGCCGCCGTCCGCAACCTGAAGCTGACCCGCTTCGGGGACAACATGCGCAACGTCGCGGTCACCGAAGGCGACAAGACCGAGGCGGAGCTGCGCTTCGGCGTCTCGGTCAACACCTGGTCCGTCAACGAACTCGCCGACGCTGTCCACGGTGCCGCGGAGTCCGACGTCGACACCCTGGTCGCCGAGTACGAGCGCCTTTACGACGTGGCGCCGGAGCTCCGCGCCGGCGGAGCCCGCCACGAGTCCCTCCGCTACAGCGCCCGCATCGAGCTCGGGCTGCGCAGCTTCCTCGAAGCCAACGGCTCCGCCGCGTTCACCACCTCCTTCGAGGACCTCGGCGAACTGCGCCAGCTGCCGGGCATGGCCGTGCAGCGGCTCATGGCCGACGGCTACGGCTTCGGCGCCGAGGGCGACTGGAAGACCGCCATCCTGATCCGCGCGGCCAAAGTCATGGGCGCCGGGCTGCCCGGCGGTGCCTCCCTCATGGAGGACTACACCTACCACCTCACCCCCGGCCAGGAGAAGATCCTCGGCGCGCACATGCTCGAGGTCTGCCCCTCGCTGACCGCCGGCAAGCCGCGCGTCGAGATCCACCCGCTGGGCATCGGCGGCAAGGAGGACCCGGTCCGCATGGTCTTCGACACCGACGCCGGCCCCGGCGTCGTCGTCGCCCTGTCCGACATGCGCGACCGGTTCCGCCTCGTGGCGAACGCCGTCGACGTCGTCGACCTCGACCAGCCGCTGCCCAACCTGCCGGTGGCACGCGCCCTCTGGGAACCGAAGCCCGACTTCGCCACCTCCGCCGCCGCCTGGCTGACCGCCGGGGCTGCGCACCACACCGTCCTCTCCACCCAGGTGGGCGTGGACGTGTTCGAGGACTTCGCCGAGATCGCGCAGACCGAGCTGCTCACCATCGACGAAGGAACCACGCTCAAGCAGTTCAAGAAGGAACTGGCCTGGAACGCCGCCTACTACAGGCTGGCCGGCAGGCTGTGACCGAAAATAAGGCTGTGACCGAATACAGAATCCGTGCGGGGGAGTACACCGCCACCATCACCGCCCAGGCCGGGGCGCTGCGGGACCTGCGTTACCGGGGACGGGACCTCATTGTCCCGTTCCCGGAAGGCGGGCCCATCCCCGACTACCGGGGCATCATCGCGGCGCCGTGGCCCAACCGGATCGCCGACGGCCGGTACACGTTCGACGGCGTTGAGTACGAGGTGCCGGTCAACGAGCCCGAACGCGGCTGCGCCCTGCACGGACTGGCGTTCCCGCTGGACTGGACTTTGGAGTCCCAGGACGAGTCGTCGGTGACGCTTTCCTGCTCCCCGCAGCCGACGGCGGGATACCCGCATGCGCTGCGCGTCGCCGTCGAGTACCGGCTGGCGGACGACGGCCTGCACAGCACGGTCACAGCCGAGAATGTTGGCCGCACCGCCGCGCCCTACGGGGTCTGCCCGCACCCCTACCTCCTGGCAGGCCCGGCGCCCCTCGACGAATGGATCCTCGAAATCCCCGCCGGGGAATTCCTCGAGGTCACCCCGGACAGGCTGCTGCCAAAGGAAACGCGCACCGTGGAAGGCCACGGGTTCGATTTCCGCGCTCCGCGCCCCATCGGGGCCACGGAGATCGACCACGCCTTCACGGACATTGCGTTCGACGGCGGCGGGCAGGCCAGCGTGCTGGTCCGGGATCCCGGCGGGACCGGCGTCGGAATGACCTGGGACCGCACCTGCCAGTGGCTCCAGATCCACACCGCCGACAAACAGCCCCCGGCCCCCAACCGGCTGGGCCTCGCCGTGGAACCCATGACCTGCCCGCCGGATGCCTTCAACAGCGGCGTGGACCTGATCCGGCTGGAGCCGGGCGCCACGCACCAGGCATCCTGGAGCATCTTCGCCGTATGACCACCTCAACGCGGTGAGCACAAACACCGCGCCACGTCCTCCCGTGATGGAGGACGTGGCGCGCCTCGCCGGGGTGTCCCATCAGACAGTTTCCCGTGTCCTGAACACGCATCCGAACGTCAGTGCCCGGACCCGCAAACGGGTGGAACGCGCCATCGCCGAGCTGGGGTACCGCCGCAATACGGCGGCCCGCAGCCTCGTCACCCGGCGTTCCCAGGCGATCGGGGTCCTGGGCGCCGGCACTTCGCAGTACGGTCCGGCCAACACGCTGCTTGGCGTGCAGCAGGCAGCCCGGAACGAGGGCTACGCCGTCAGCATGGCCAGCCTCAGCGAGGTGACCACCGCCGGGATCCACGATGCGCTCGAACACTTCCTGCTGCAGTCCGTGGACGGGATCGTGGTGATCGTCCCGCACGAGACCATGCTGAAATCGCTGCACACCATCGCGGTGTCCGTCCCGCTGGTTGCCGTGGGCTTCGGGGCGGATGAACACCTCACTGTCGCGGCCGTGAACCAGCGTGTTGGCGCGGCCCTTGCCGTGCAGCACCTGGTCAACCTCGGCCACACCTCCATCGCCCACGTTTCCGGCCCGCAGGACTGGATCGACGCCGCGGCCCGGACCGAGGGCTGGCGTCGCACCCTCGAGCAGGCCGGCCTGCCGGAGGGCGTGCTGATCCGGGGCGACTGGAGTGCCGAAAGCGGCTACCGGGCCGGGCTGGAACTCGCCGCCGCAGGCAACGTCACGGCCCTGTTCGCGGCGAATGACCAGATGGCCTTGGGCGCGCTGCGGGCCTTCAGCGAAGCCGGGCTGCGCGTCCCGGGGGACATCAGCGTGGTGGGCTTCGACGACCAGCCGGAGGCCGGGTATTTCGTTCCGCCGCTGACCACCGTGAACCAGGGCTTCATGGAACTCGGCGCGCGTTGCATCCGGATGCTCCTGTCCGACATGGCCCACGGCCCCTCGGGCGCGGCCTCGGTCCTGAACCCCAAGCTGGTGGTGCGGAGCTCGACGGCCGCTCCTGGATAGGTGCGGCTGACCCGCGTGATTCAGGCTCCGTCGACTCAGCCTTCGTCGCAGAGCAGGTGGTACCAGCTGTCCGCCAGCACTTCGAGGGCGTGCTCGCGGTTCGGTTCCAGCTTGCGCCGTGTCCAGAGCGTGGCGACGTAATCGAGTTGGGTGAAGGCGAGCGTGCCGCGGATGTGGTGCGTCTCCTCCGGGAAGCGGCCGGCCAGCTTCATGCCACGGACCATGTCCGAGATGACTTCCTCGTGCCACCCCTCCACCATGGTCCGCACCTCGGGGTCGAGGACGGCGGCCTCATCCAGTACGTCGAGGTAGGGGCGGAAGGCCGGCCACAGTGCCGCCCGCGACTCCAGCCACGCGAGGACCCCGGACAGCTCGCCCGCACGGACCACCTCAACCAGTTCGACGGCGGTGGAGCCGCTGTTAGGGCCGTCAGCGCGCTCGAGTACGGCGTTGACCCGCGCCATGAAGTCCTTCATCAGGTCGGCCCGCGTGGGGTAGTACGCGTAGAAGGTGACCCGGGTGGTGCCGGCCGCCGCAGCGATCTCTTCGATTTTGGTTGCCGCGTAGCCCTTTTCGGTGAACAGCTCGAGCGCCCGTTCGACGATTGTGTCGCGGGTGAGCTGCTTTTGGGCTTCTCGCAGCGACGGCATGACGCAATCCTAACGTGGCGTGAGGCATCCGTGCGCGGGCGGGGCAAAGGCTGCGCGACGGCAAGGGGGCTGACGTGCTGTCAAGAAAGGCCGGCCCCGTCAGGAAGACCGGCGCCGGCCAGCCGCCGCAGCTTCGGGATGGGGATCCGGTAGTTGATCGCCGCGGCGGTCCCGTCCCTGCCGCCCGCCGAGTGCGTGCCGCCAGGGGAGTACCTGTCCGCCCAATGCAGGAGCATGGACCCTTCCCCCTCACCCCGTTCGCAGGAATCGGGGTCTCCGGCCGCGGGGGTGAAGCCGACCGCCTTGAGGGCCAGGCCGAAGCACTCGGTCCAGAAGTACGGCTGGAAATCGAGCCCGGGCGCTGCGTCCCCCCTAAGCAGGCCGACGGCGGCGCTCTTCGCCTGGTCGATGGCGCTGGTCCACAGCGGCACCCGGCCCACCCCGCGCCGGGTGGGAAAGAACGCCACGTCGCCGGCGGCCACGATGTCCGTCCGGACCCGCCCCCGGGAGTCAACGCGAAGCGACCCGTCGGCCAGGAGCCCCGAGCCGGCCAACCACTCGATATTGGGCTCGTCGCCGACCGCGCTGACCACGACCTCCGCCTCCAGTTCGGTGCCGTCGTCGAGGATTACGCGCGTCCCCGCACCGGACCTGACCAGGCGGGCTTTCCCGCCGCTGACGATCCGCAGTCCGCGCCTGAGTGCGGCGGAGGTGAAAATGCGGGACAGGTAGCCGCCGAGCTGGCGGGAGAGGGGCGCTCCGTCGGCGACGAGCGTGACCTCGCAGCCCGACTGCAGGCAGCCCGAGGCCACTTCCATCCCGAGCGGCCCGCCGCCGATCACCACGACGGACGGGCGCGACGCCACGCGCTGCCTCAGCGTAATGGCGTCCTCGATGGTGCGCAGGGTGAGCTCGGTGGCAGGGGCGCCGTCGCGGGACCCCGCACCGAGCCGCCGGGCCCTCGAGCCGGACGCGATGACCAGGCCGTCGTACGGCAGCTCCCCGCCGTCGGCGAGCCTCACCACCCGGGCGTCGACGTTGAGCCCTGCGGCGCTGACGCCGAGCAGCTCGGTCGCCTCGTGTGTCGGCGCGGGCAGCTCGTGGGCGCTCAGCCCGTTGCCGCCGTTCCGGTTGCCGCCATTCCCGTCAGCACCATTCCCGCCGACACCATGGAGCAGCGCCTTGGACAGCGCAGGGCGGCTGTAGGGGGAGTGGCGCTCGGCGCCGACAACCGTCAGCTCGCCGTCGAAACCGGCAGCGCGCAGCGAGTCGCAGGCCGTCAGGCCGGCGATGCCGTTGCCGACGACGACGATGCGCCGCATGGACACAGTGCCTGCCGTCACGGCGCCACCAGTTTCAGCGCGGCGACGGGGCAGACCCGAACCGCCGCGTTCGCGGCGCCCAGATCCGTCCCTGCAACCTCGGGGGAGTCGATCACGAGTTCACCGCCGTCGTCGAGGTGCATGAGCGCGGGCGCGGCTTCCTCGCAGAGGCCGTGGCCCTCGCAGCGGGGCCGGTCCAGTTCGATCCTCATGCCGCCACCACCTTGGTCACGCGGAGCAGTTCGAAACTGCGCGTGATGTTGCTCGGTTCCCTGACTTCGTTCCCAAGTTCCAGCACCTTCACCCGGCGGGCGAGTGCGTCGATGATCGCGTGGGCTTCGAGCTTCGCCAGGCCTTGGCCAGCGCAGCCGTGCGGCCCGTAGCCGAAGGAAAGGTGGTCCACGGGGTTGCGGCTCACGTCGAAGGCATCCGGGTTTTCGTAGTGGCGCGGGTCGCGGTTGCCGGCGCCAAACAGGATGCCCAGCTGCGCGCCCGCCGGAACGGTCACGCCGTCGATCTCAACCTCCCGGGTGGCTGTGCGGCCCCAGATGTGCACGGGAGCCCAGTAGCGCAGCACCTCGGCGAAGGCCGCGGGGACCAGCTCCGGGTTGTTCCGGACGAGCTCAAGCTGCTCCGGGTGTCGGCCGAACAGCGCAATGATATTCCCGATGGAAGCGATGGTCGTGTCCACGCCGGCGCCGAGGTACTGGTGGATGATGTGCCCGGCCGAGCCTGCGGGGATGTCGCCACGGTCCTCGGCCTCGAAGATCCCCCGGCCGATCGATCCCGGAGCCAGGTCTTCGGCGCTGACCGAAGAGCACCAGCCGTACAGCTCGCCGGCGATCGGGAAACTCTCCTGCGTGCGCTGGTTCAGGGGGCCGATGACCTGCATCGCGGCATGCCCCCAGCGCAGCATGTTGTCCTTCACGCGCCCGCTGAAGCCAATGAGGTCGGCGACGATCTCGAGCGGGAAGGCGCGCGCCAGGGAGTCGACGGCGTCGAAGCTGCCGCCGGCGACCAGTTCGGCGACCAGCTTGTCCGCCTTCTCGTCGATCGTGACCTTCAGGCCGCGGAGTGCGCGCGGGGTGAGATTCTGTGACAACGTCGTGCGGAGTTGCGTGTGCACTGGCGGGTCGGAGGCAAGCGAGGTGCCCTGCAGCGCCTCGTTGACCATGGGATTGAAGCCAAGGCCGGCGGACGAGAAGGTTGCCGGATCGCCGAGGACGTCGCGGATGACGTCGTAGCGCGTCAGCACGTACAGGCCGTTCTTGGGCAGGTGGACGACGCCGGCCTGCTCGCGGAGTGCGGCATACGTGGGGTAGGGGTCGACGAGGATGTCGTCATCCCAGATGTCGATGTCTGATTCGATGGGTGCAGTCACAATGTTCTCCTTGCGGGTGGTGGAGTGGCGGGCGGTAGATAGTTGGCCGGGCCGGGGCTGCGGGTCCTAGACGGCTGCCTCTGCGTTGGCCGCAGTGGTCTCCGAAGTCTCAGCGATGGCAGCGGGTGTGGGCGCCGAGGAACGTGCGGAGATGAAGAGGGTGAGAAGAGCGGAGAGGGTTGCCGCGATGCCCGCGGCGAGATATACGGTCTGGAAACCCTGGCCGAGGGAGGTTCCCGCTGCGCCCTGGATCTGCTGCTGCGCGGAGGTGAGTGCGCTGACCATGCCGTTGACGGCCTGGGCGGGTGCACCGGTGGCCGCTGCCTGGCCGGTGAACTGCGCGACGACGGCATCCCAGCCGGAGAGGTAACCGAGGGGCGGAACGTTCGACAGCCCGGCGACGGCTTCGGCGGGCAGCCCTGCCCCGCGGAGGATCCCGGCGAGGGGCTGGGCGAAGGCTGTGGCTCCGACGCCGAAGGCGATGGCTGAACCGATGACAGGGCCCAGGGCGAAACCGAGGTCCCGCAGGAGGTTGGTGGTGGCGGAGGCCATGCCGATGTGCTGTGGCGGCACGGTGTTGATGGCGACGGCCGTAATGGAGCCAACCGTGAGCGCGAACCCGATGCCCAACAGCAGGAGCGGCAGAATGAACGCCGTCCAGGGAGTTCCGCCGAACGCCTCCGGCGTGCCCAGGGAGAACGTCGAGAGCCAGTAGGCGGAGACGGCCATGGAGGCGAAGCCGGCGGTGAGCACCCAGCGGGGAGCCACGTGGTGGATGAGCCAGCCGACCACCGGGATGAAAGCGAAGGCCGGGCCCTGGATGAAGACGAACAGTACACCGACCTTCCAGGCCTCGGCGAGGGCGAGTCCCCCGACGGCGACGCTGGTGCTGTAGCAGACGGCGAGGAAGGCGAACATGCCGGTGACTGCCACGACGCCGGTGATCGAGTAGGCGCTGTTCCTGAACAGCGAAAGGTGGATCAGCGGCTGCCTGGTGCGTGTTTCGATGACCACGAAGGCTGCCAGGAGGATGGCGCCTGCAACGTAACTGGCGATCACTCCAGCGCTGCCGAAGCCGGCGTCGACGGCCTGGACGGTGGCGAAGAGGACGGCGATGAGGGCGAGGGCGAGGGTGGCCTGGCCAGGCAGGTCGAGTCTGCGCTTCTCGACGCCTGCGGAATCCTTCGCCCGCACCGCGACGATAATGACCGCGACGGCGATCGCGGCGGCAATGTAGTAGGCCACGCGCCAGCCGCTAAAGACGTTGGGTGAGCCGGCCGCGGGACCCGGCAAGGTGAAGGCCTGCGCCGTGACCCCGGCCAGGATGGGGGAGATCACCGCACCCAGCGACAGGAACCCTGCCCAGGTGGCGATAACCTTTGCCCGGGCACGGTGGTCCGGGGTGATGGCCGCGATCATGGACAGCGAAATGGGGAAGAGGATGCCCGCCCCGATCCCGCCGACCGCCTGCGCTGCGATCATCAGTTCGGTGCTCGACGCCAGCGCCGCGAGGACGGAGCCGGCGACGCTGATCACAGCGCCCGCGTAGAGCAGCTTCTTCTGGCCGAACAGGTCGCCCAGAAGGCCCCAGCTGAGCTCAAACACCACGATGCCCATCATGAACATGCCCGCGATCCAGGCCAGGCCTGCGCCCGAGGTGCGGAATTCCACGGCAAAGGTGCCGTTGAGCGCGCCGGGCAGTGCATTCGTGATCTGGGCCAGGGCGACCGCACTGTAAGCGGCAATGAAGGTGGCCCGCTCAGAGCCGCGGCTCGGCAACGGGATGGTCTGACTCATCGATGAAACTCCTTTGTTTCCGTTCAACCGTTGTGGTCTCTCGAAACAGTGTGGAGTTATCTCTTACGCAGTGTCAAGGAAAATAATTGATAGAAAATTTCTTGACGTGATGTAAAGAAATATGGGATGGTGAGTCCAGCGCATGGGAGTGACGGCACGGTCGAGCTCCGCGTCCCCCATCCAGAACCGACCTTCAAGGGAGAAGCCCCGTGAGTCACCCCGCACCCGTCGAAACCGGCGAGGCAGTCCAAGCCCCGGCCGGGCAAACCGTCAACACGGTCCTGGGGCCAATCCCTGCCTCCGAACTGGGCATCGTCGCGGTCCATGAGGTCTTGTTGTCCGTGCTCCCCGGCGCCCAGTACGCCCCCGAAATCTCCATGGACCGGGCGGAGATTTTCGAAGTCCTCGCCGCCAAGCTGGAGGACTTCCGGGCCCACGGCGGGCAGACGATCGTAGACAGCACCGGCATGTTCCACGGCCGCGACCTCAAGCTCTACGAGGCACTGTCCCGCTCCACCGGCGTCCACATCGTTGCCTCCACAGGCCTGGGTCCGGAGGAAGAACTCGGCGGATACTTCCTCACGCCGCAGACCAACCCGCCTACCCCGTGGCCGGCCGAAAAGTTTGCCGACCTCTTCGGCAAGGAGGCCAGTGAGGGGATGGTGGTTCCCAGGGTCGAGCGCCGCGCCGCCGCCGGCATGGTCGCCACCATCGCCGACCGCGCCGGCATGACCCCGACAGAGGAGAGCCTCTTCCGCGGCTCCGCCCGCGCCGCCAGGAGCACCGGCGTCCCGGTCTCCATCCGCTTCGGCGCCGATGCCCTTCATGATCTGGACATCGTCCTGGACGAGCAGATCGGGGCCGACAGGGTGCTCGTCGGCGACCTGGACCGCACGGACGCAGCGGGGGCCGCCCTCAAGGTGGCGGACCTCGGAGCCTTCGTGGGCATCGACCACGTGGGCCTGAACGACCACGCGGACTACCTCACTGACAACGACCGTGCCGGCCTCGTGCTCGAACTCGTCGGAGCCGGCCATGCCGGCAGGATCATCCTTTCGGGAAACTCGATCGGCGTGGCCAAGGGCCTGCCTGAGTACCACCTGCCCTACAGCCACGTCCTGTCCACATTCGTGCCGTTCCTTAAGGCCCGCGGCCTGAGCGAAGAAGACGCCCGGCGCATCCTCGTGGAGAACCCGCGCAACCTATTGGCCGTGCGCTAGGCGGGTCGCGGCCCACCCACAACAAACTTTTGAACCCCTGAGGTGAACCAATGAGCAGGATTCCTTAATGAGCAAGGTCAACACAGTGCTGGGAACCATCCCGGCCGAAGAACTGGAAATCGTGGCGGTCCACGAACACATCGGCTACGGCATGCCCGGGTCCGAACTGGACACCAGGTGGTGGAAGTCGCCGGAGCAGGCCTACGGGGAAACAGTGCCCAAGCTGCGGAAGTTTCGCGAATACGGCGGCGGCACCTTCGTGGACGCCACCGGCATCTGCAACGGCCGCGACGTGGACTACTACAAGTCCCTGTCCCGGAAAACGGGCGTGCACATCGTGGCCTGCACCGGCTTCGTCGGCGGTGACACCGCCCTGCCGCACTTCTCCCGCGCCTCCGTGGACTACCTCGCAAAGGTGTTCATCCACGAGATCACCGTCGGCATCGGCAACACGGGTGCCAAGGCCGGCGTCATCAAGGTGGGCGTTAGCCGGGGCGGACGGATGACGGAGCTGGACAAGCGCATCTACCGTGCCGCGGCCCGCGCCGCCGTCGTCACCGGTGCACCCATCCTGACCCACCTGGCCATCGACCCCGAACCGGCGGTGAACATCTTTAACGAAGAGGGCCTGCCGCTGGACCGAGTGCTCTTCGGCCACGCCGACGACGGCCTGAACGCTCCGGTCACCCCGCACGACTGGATCTACGAGCAGGGCGGCCGCATCGGCTTCGACACCTTCGGCTACGACCTGGAACTGCCGGATCCGCCGTTCTGGGGCCGCAAGCGCGCCGAACGCATGGGGCACTTCGTCAACCTCGTGAACAAGGGCTATGCGGACAAGCTCCTCGTCTCGGCCGACGCCAACTGCAGCCCGCTGGGCTGGCCGGGCGTGAAAGGCCACACCATCAACTACATCTTCGAGGACATGATCCCCGACATGCGTGCAGCCGGTATCGACGAAGCCACCCTCAAGCTCCTGCTCGAAGACAACCCCGCCGACTTCCTGTCCCTTGGCTGAATCCCGGACAGGCCGCCACAAGAAAGAGATGAATCCATGAAGGCTTCGGAAATCAAGAACCTCAAAATTGCCATCGTCGGTGCGGGCTACGGCGGCGCGGCAGCCGCAAAGGCACTGAGCCTGCTCGGCGCGGATGTCACCGTCTACGAACAGGCCACCCGGATGCGCGAGGTCGGCGCCGGCATCGGCCTGCGTCCGGCCACCATGGCCCGGTTCCGCCAGTGGGGAATCTTCGACGCGATCGCGCAGGTCAGCTCACCGAGCGACTACTTCGAAATCCTCACCGCCACCGGTGAACCCATAATGAAGGACACCTGGCCCGAGTCCGGCGACGACAAGCAGACCTACCTCATCCACCGCGGCGACTTCATCGAGGCACTGCTCGGCGTGCTCCCCGAAGGCATGGTGCACCTCGGCCACAAGCTGGAGACCATCGAGGACGGCGGGCCCCGCACCGTCCTCACCTTCACCAACGGCACGACGGTCGAAGCCGACCTGGTGGTGGGCGCCGACGGCATCAGGTCCGTGGTGCGTGAGCAGCTCTTCAGCGCCACAGGCCCCGTGTTCTCCGGCGAGCACGCCTACCGCGTGGTGATCCCGGCCGACGACGCCCACGGCATGGTGGTGGACAGCAACCTGCGGATGTATATCGGCAAGGGCACCAAGGTGTACCTGCTGCCGCTGCGCCACCGCAACCAGATGTCCTTCGACATCACCGCCCTGAATCCGGACGGCACCTGGGCGCCGACGGTCACGAAGGAAGAACTCCTGAAGACGGTGGAGGGCTTCGACGAGCGGATCGTTGAGATCGCCCGCGGCCTCGACATGGACGCGGTCAATATCCGCGCCGTCTACGACATCGACCCCGTTGACACGTGGCACACGGACTCCGCGGTCCTGATGGGCGACGCCGCCCACTCCATGCTGCACCACCAGGGCCAGGGGGCGAACTCCGCCATCGAGGATGCCGGCGCCCTCGCGGATGCATTGGCCCAGGCGGGCTCCGTCAAGGAAGCACTGGCCCTGTTCCAGGCAACCCGCAAGCCGGTGACGGACGAGCTGCAGCGCATCTCCCGCCAGGGCTGGTCCGAGGAAGAGGTCAACGACGTGTTCCCCGGCCAAAAACCCGCAGCTCAAAAGCCCGCCGCGGCAAAGGCCTGAACGCCATGACCATCCATCCCGAAATCGCCAAAATCCTGGCTACCCTGCCGGCGCCCGACGGTTCTCCACTGGACCCCGAGGCCATGCGTGCGGGCGAAGCAGCCCAGGTTCCCCCGGCCGAACAGCGGCAGCCGCTTCACGCCGTCGTCGACGTTACTGCGGTGACGCCCACCGGCGAGATTCCGGTGCGGATCTACACCCCGACCGGCGCGGAGACGCACGGCCTGCTGGTGTACTTCCACGGCGGCGCCTTCTTCCTGGGCAGCCTGGACACCCATGATCACGTGGCGCGGGCACTGGCCAGGGAGACCGGCCACAAAGTCATCTCCGTCGGCTACCGGCTGGCTCCCGAGGCCGCCTTCCCGGCGGGTCTCGACGACTGCTATGCCGTGGTCCGCTGGGCCGCCGAACAGGGCGAAAACCTGGGCTGGGACGGTGCCGACCTCGCGATCGCAGGCGACAGCTCGGGCGGCAACTTCGTGGCCGCCGTCGCCGCGAAAGCGCAGGACGACGGGTTCAGCCGGATCACCCACCAAGTCCTGTTTTACCCGTCACTGGACCTGGATTTCGATGCGGACCGCTACGCCTCGCTGCGGGAGAACGCTGAAGGCTACGGGCTGGAGACGGCGGGCCTGGCACCTTTTAATGCCTTCTACCTCGACGGCGGCGCGGACCCGGCAGACCCCCTCGTCTCGCCCATCAAGCGCAAGGACCTCGCCGGCCTGCCGCCTGCCCTCGTCATCACCGCCGAGCACGACCCCCTCCGCGACGAAGGCGAATTGTACGGCTGCCGCCTCAAAGAGGCCGGCGTAGACGCAACCGTCAGCCGGTACAAGGGGTCCAACCACGGCTTCGTCCAGAACTTCTCATGGATCCCGGAGTTCTACCGGGCATTCGAGGAGACAGGCGAATTCCTGAACGCCAAGGCCGGGCTCGACGGGGGCACAGCGCAATGACCAAGCCAGTCGCCGTCCAGCCCATCGTTTCGCCGTGGGGACGGTTCGGCCTCTACAGCTTCTACATCGACGCCCCCGAACCCGCGATCGTGGACACGGGAATCGCGTCCTCGCCCGCCGAAGGAATGGTGCCGGCGCTGGAGGCGATCGGCCGGCGGATCGAGGATGTTCGCTGGATCCTGCTGACCCACGGACATATTGATCACATCGGCGGCGCCCATGCACTCTGGGAGCTCACCGGCCGGCGCGCGCAGGTGGTGATCCATGAAGCCGACGCACCGCTGCTGCGCTCACGCCGCGCCCACGTGGACGAATACCTCACCGGCCGGGGGCAGTATCTGAAGGAGCCCGACGGCGGCGCGAAGCTGGCCGCCGCTGCGGACGCGGTCATCTCGGGCGAGATGGAACCGGCCCTGCTCGTGAAGGGCGGCGAAACCATTTCGCTGGGCGGCGGCGTCACCGTTTCCGTCCACTCCATCCCGGGCCACACCGCCGGGTCGGTCGCCTACGTCATCGACGGCCAGGACGATGTGTTCGTCGGCGACGCCGTGCAGGTGCACGGCGCGGCGAACGGTTTCCCGGGATTCGTGGATCCGCAGGGCTACCGCGCGAGTCTTGAGTACCTGCGGGACGAGGTCCGTCCGCGGCACCTGTATCTCGGGCATCCGTACCGTGGTGCGGATGGTGAGCCGTTCGGCGTCGAACTCGACGCCGCCCAGGCGGGACGGGCGCTTCAGGAGAGTATCGACGTCGAGACCCGGGTCAGCAGCGCCGCTTGCCGCTGCCTGGAAGCCGGCCTGCAGGAGACGGAGTCGGCGTATTCGCCCTTCGCCCCGGTTGCCGGGGAGCTTGGCTACGCAGGAGACCCCGGCCTGGAGCCGTCCCCCTTCTTCACCACGCTGCATGGCTACCGAACGCTTTTCAACGCTACGACCAAGGATGAGGAGACAGTCACTCATGGATGACTTCCAGTTGCTGACCGCCGGCGGGGAGAAAATCGCCGTCCGCAAGGACCTGCGCGTCCCCATGCGCGACGGGGTCGAGCTTGCCGCGGACGCCTACCAGGGCCCCGACGACAAGCCGCGCCCGGCACTCGTTGCGCTGAGCCCTTACGGCAAGGAACTGCAGGCGCTGGCGCTCACCACCCCGCCGCAGCGCCGCCCCAGCCCGATGTGGGACGGCTGCATCGAGGCCGGTGACATCGCCCGGATCGTCAAGGAGGACTACGTCCACGTCATCGGTGACCTGCGCGGCTCCGGCCACTCCGGCGGCGAGCACATCGGCAACTACAACGCCGGCGGCGTTTCGCTGGGCCAGGACGCGTACGACTTCATCGAATGGGTTGCCGAACAGCCGTGGTGCGACGGCAACGTGGGCATGGTGGGCATCTCCTACTTCGGCTCCATGCAGGTGCTGGCCGCGGCCGAGCGCCCGCCGCACCTGAAGGCGATCTTCGTCTCCGGCGGCCACTACGACTTCTACGAGACCACCTACCATGGCGGCATCATGTGGTTCATGCCGCGCGCCGCCCGCGAGGGCCGCGGCGGCGACTCGGGCTGGGCGTTCACCGACGGCGTCAAATCCCGGATGATCGAAAAGCACTCCCCGGAGGAGCTGAAGAAGCTCGTCGACGAGCGCCTGCAGGACCCGGACGTTGCCGCCTGGCCCAACCTGGTCCACGTCCTGAACTACCCGAAGAACCACGAGGCCTGGTTCGACATCGTGATGAACGAGCTCGACGGCGACTGGTACGAGGAGCGCAACCCCATCACGCTCGCCCCGAACATCGACATCCCGGTGTGGCTGCAGATCGACCAGGGCCGCGGCTGGACCATGGACGGCACCATCGAGCTGTTCAATGAGCTGAAGGGCCCCAAGAAACTGGACATCGGCCCCTACCCGCCCATGCAGTCCCGGCCCTTCATCGAGGAACACGACAAGATGTTCCGCTGGTACGACTACTGGATCAAGGGCATCGACAACGGCGTCATGGACGAGCCCGCCGTGAGCGTCTTCGTGGAGAGTTCCCGCGAGCTGGTGACCGCGGACCGGTGGCCGCCGAAGGAGTTCGAGTACCGGAACCTGTACCTGCGCCCGCGCCACAAGCTGTCGGCTGAGCCCGAGCTGATGGGCGCGGAGCACGCCGCCCCGGACGGCTTTTACCAGGCGCCGCTGACGGTGACGGACAAGGTGGAGATCATCAGCTGGTCCACGCCTCCCTTCGAGCAGGACACGGAGATGATCGGCACCGGGGCCGCGCACATCTTCGCCGAGATCGACCAGCCGGACACCAACTTCATCCTGCGCCTGTGGGACTACGCCCCCAACGGCAGGCGGCAGCTGATCACCAGTGGCTACCTGAAGGCCTCGCACCGCGAGCTCGACGGGCGGACCACCGAAGGCAACCCGTTCCACCCCCATACGCGTTCCGTGCAGGTGGAACCGGGGCAGATCGAGGAGTACGTGCTGCGGCTCTACCCGTTTGCGAACACGTTCAGGCCGGGCCACGTGCTGACGGTGGAGCTGTCCAACGCCGAGCCGCTGGCCGACGAACACAACTCGCTGCTCCCGCCGGATGCCTTCCACCTGCCGGTGGGCCGGCCCGTCACGCACAAGATCTACCGCGATGCCGCGCACCCGTCCCGGCTCGTCCTGCCGTTCACCACGCCCAGGGTTCCGTAACCAGGGGGCCTTAAACGCTGAGCCCCTCCCCCGGGTGTGAAACCCGGGGGAGGGGCTCAGCTGCATTGCGCTCAGTAGCAGGCAGCGTCAGCGAATCACTTCACGCGTCATGCCGAACGGGACCTGGTCCGAAAGCGCGGCCGTGTAGTTTCCGGGCCGGTGGCGCGTGACCAGGATGCCGTGCGTGCCCGTGAGCATTGCCAGTTCCTGGAGGTCCTTCACGGCGGCCTCGAGATGCTCGTCGAGGGCGTGCCGGTTCGTTACGTGGATGTCGATGGAATCGAGGAGCTCGGTCATGGCGTGTCCTTTCTGCTGGCTGGGTTGCTGGCTGGGGCCGGGTGGCCAGGCCGTTGGCCAGGCAGTTTTTCAGGCGGTGCCTGAGTCGCGGCTGCCGGCTGCCACGGGTGTGGCAGATTCGGCCGGTGTTTTGGCTGATTCCGGTGCGGCGGTCTGTGCCGGTGTGTTGGTTTCGGTGGCGGGCGGGGTGGTCTTGAGCCTGAAGCGCTTGGCGATGGAGGATCCGCCGCCGGCGCGGTTTTTGTTGAAGATGTCGAACCCGACGGCGAGCAGGAGTACCAGGCCCTTGATGAGCTGCTGGTAGTCGGTGCCGAGGCCGAGGATGGACATGCCGTTGTTGAGCACGCCCATGATGAGGCCGCCGATCATGGCTCCGGCCACGGTGCCGATGCCGCCCTGGACCGCTGCTCCGCCGATGAAGGCGGCGGCGATGGAGTCGAGCTCGAAGCCGGTGCCGCCGGCGGGCTGGGCGGAGTTCAGGCGGGCCGTGAAGATCAGGCCGGCCAGGGCGGCGAGGACGCCCATGTTCACGAAGAGCCGGAACGTGACCGCCTTGGTCTTGATGCCGGAGAGTTCGGCGGCGTGCAGGTTCCCGCCGATGGCGTAGGTGTGGCGGCCAAAGATGCTGTTGTTCATCAGCGCGGAGTAGGCGATGACCAGGCCCGCCAGGACGATCAGCACGATCGGGGTGCCGCGGTAGCTGGCGAGGAGGAACGTGATGACGAGCATCAGCAGGGCGATGAACGCGGTTTTAGTGGCGAACCAGGCCATGGGTTCGTTCTCGAGGTTGAACTTCCGGCGGATGCGGCGTTCCTTGATGGACTGGAACAGGAGGGCTGCGGTGCCGCCGACGCCGAGGATGACGGTGAGCCATTCGAGCACGGAGGTGCCGCCGGAGATGTCCGGCAGGAACCCGCCGCCGAGGGCGCGGAGCTCGTCCGGGAACGGGGTGATCTGCTGGTTTTTGAGGGTGATCAGGGTCAGGCCGCGGAAGATGAGCATGCCGGCCAGGGTGACGATGAACGCGGGGATGCCGATGTAGGCGATCCAGTACCCCTGCCATGCGCCGACGAGAGCGCCGACGAGGAGGCAGGCCGGGATGGCCGCCCACCAGGCCCAGCCCCAGTGGACAATCATGACGCCGGCGACGGCGCCGATGAAGCCGGCGATGGAACCGACGGAGAGGTCGATGTGCCCGGCGATGATGACCATGACCATGCCGATGGCCAGGATCAGGATGTAGCTGTTTTGGACGACGAGGTTGGTGACGTTCTGCGGCTCCAGCAGGATTCCGTCGGTGAGGACCTGGAACAGCAGGACGATCAGGATCAGGGCGACGAAGATGCCGACCTGGCGGAGGCGGCTTGCCAGGAAGCCGAGGGATTCTCGTAGGGCGGACATGTTCGTTATTCCTTCTCTTTGGTCATGTAGTGCATAAGGGTCTCCTGGGAGGCCTCGGCGATGGGGACTTCACCGGTGACGTGGCCTGCGGACAGGGTGTAGATCCGGTCGCAGATGCCCAGGAGCTCGGGGAGTTCGGAGGAGATGACGATGACGGCTTTGCCCTGGGCGGCGAGCTCGGCGATGATCGTGTAGATCTCGAACTTGGCGCCGACGTCGATGCCGCGCGTGGGCTCGTCCAGGATCAGCACGTCGGGGTCGGAGAACATCCATTTGCTCAGGACCACTTTTTGCTGGTTGCCGCCGGAGAGTTTCCCGGTGATGGCCGCAACGGACGGGGCCTTGATGTTCATGCTTTTCCGGTAGCTGTTGGCCACCGTGGTTTCCTGGTTCGCATCCACCCAGCCGCGTTTGGCGAGCTTGGGCAGGGCTGCCATGGAGATGTTGCGCTTGATGTCCTCGATGAGGTTGAGCCCGTAGTGCTTGCGGTCCTCGGTGGCGTAGGCGATGCCGTGCCGGATGGCCTCGGGGACGGTGGAGGTGTTGATTTCCTTGCCGTGCTTGAACACCTTCCCGGAGATGGCGCGGCCGTAGGTGCGGCCGAAGACGCTCATGGCCAGTTCGGTGCGGCCGGCGCCCATAAGTCCGGCGAGTCCCACCACTTCGCCCTTGCGGACGTTGAGGCTGGCGTTGTGGACCACGGTGCGGGTGTGGTCCTGCGGGTGCTGGACCGTCCAGTCCTCGATGCGCAGGACTTCCTCGCCGATCTGCGGTTCTCGCTCGGGGTAGAGGCTGTCCAGGTCGCGGCCCACCATGCCGCGGATGATGCGCTCCTGCGTGATTTCGCCCTGGTCCACGCGCAGGGTTTCGATGGACTTGCCGTCGCGGATGATGGTGACGGCGTCGGCGACCTTGCGGATTTCGTTGAGTTTGTGGCTGATGATGATGCTGGTGACGCCCTGGCCCTTCAGGTGCAGGATCAGGTCCAGCAGATGGTCGGAGTCCTCGTCGTTCAGGGCTGCGGTGGGCTCGTCCAGGATCAGCAGCTTCACTTCCTTGGACAGTGCCTTGGCGATTTCAACGAGCTGCTGCTTGCCGACGCTGATGTGCTGGATGGGGGTGACCGGGTTTTCGCTCAGGCCAACGCGGGCGAGCAGTTTGGCCGCCTCGAGGTTGGTTTTGCGCCAGTCAACCCAGCCGCGGGAGGCCAGTTCGTTGCCCAGGAAGATGTTTTCCGCGATGGACAGGTACGGGCTCAGTGCCAGTTCCTGGTGGATGATCACGATGCCGCGCTTTTCGCTGTCGCTGATGGACGCGAAGTCGCACGGTTCGTTCTCGAAGAGGATGTCCCCCTCGAAGGTGTTGTGGGCGTACACGCCGGAGAGCACCTTCATCAGGGTGGACTTGCCTGCACCGTTTTCGCCGCAGATGGCGTGGACCTCGCCGCGGTTCACATCCAGGGTTACGTCCTGGAGGGCCTTGACGCCGGGGAAGGTCTTGGTGATCCCGCGCATCTGAAGAATGGGTACGTTCATTGGTTTTTTCCCGCTGATCTGTTCGATGAGCTGATCTGTTCGGTGGATAGTTCGGGTGGATGGGGCGGGGGTGCCTGCGGCTGCAGGCGCCCCCGCAATACTGCTACTTGATGTCGGCGTCGGTGTAGTAACCGGAGTCGATCAGTTCCTGCTTGTAGTTGTCCTTGGTGACGATCACGGACTTCAGCAGGTAGGCCGGGACCACCTTGACCTTGTTGTTGTAGGTCTTGGTGTCGTTGGTCTCGGGCTCCTGGCCCTTCAGGACCGCGTCCACCATCTTCACGGCCTGCTCGCCGAGCTTGCGGGTGTCCTTGAAGATCGTGGAGTACTGCTCGCCGGCGACGATGGACTTCACTGAGCCCTTTTCCGCGTCCTGGCCGGTCACCACCGGCAGGGCGCCCTTGGAGTAGCCGCCGGTGCTGGTCAGGGCGGAGATGATGCCGATGGACAGGCCGTCGTAAGGCGACAGCACGCCGTCGAGCTTCTTGCCCGAACCGTAGGCGGCGGTGAGGATGTCTTCCATCCGCTTCTGGGCGGTTGCGGCCTGCCAGCGGAGGATGGCGGCCTGCTCAAACTTGGTCTGGCCGCTGGGCACCTTGAGGGTGCCGGCGTCCAGGTACGGCTTCAGGGTGTCCATGGCGCCGGTCCAGAAGAAATTGGCGTTGTTGTCGTCCGGGCTGCCCGCGAAGAGCTCCACGTTGAACGGGCCCTTGCCGTCGACCTTCTTGCCGGACGCGTCCACCAGGCCCAGGCCGGTCAGCAGGGACGTGGCCTGCTGGACACCCACCTCATAGTTGTCAAAGGTGGTGTAGAAATCCACGTTCGGGGTGCCGTTGATCAGCCGGTCATAGGCGATGACCTTGACGTTCTGCTCCTTGGCCTTGGCCAGGACATCGGTCAGCGTGGTGCCGTCGATCGCCGCGATGATCAGGGACTTCGCGCCCTTGGTCAGCATGTTCTCGATCTGCGACACCTGCGTGGGGATATCGTCGTTGGCGTACTGCAGGTCCGTCTTGTAGCCAAGCTTGGCCAGGGACTCTGAGACGTTCTTCCCGTCGGCGATCCAGCGTTCCGACGTCTGAGTCGGCATGGAGATCCCCACCAGGGCCCCGGCAGCATCGGCGCTGCTGGAGCTGGACGCGGTGCCGGGACGGCTTCCGCAGCCCGTGGCCCCCACCGTAACAGCCAGGACGACGGCGACGGCGCCCAGGAGTTTCTTGATTCTCACGTTATTCTCCTTCCGTGGCCCGGTAGGACCACGAATCGGTGCTTGAGCGGACAGCGTATGTACTTTCCGCCGGCGCCGGCCACTTGTGTCCGGCGTACCGAGGCCGTCCCGCAGGGCCGGCGCCGGAGGCTGCTATCACCGGAGTGGAGACTCCGGCTTGCTCCAACATTTCTGTTAGCGCTAACAATTACGGACCATATTATCGCTGACGGTGCTGTGAAGCAAGACACAGATTGGGAACGGCGGCAGATATCTGACGGGAGCGTTTTGTGCTCATCTGAGGATTTGCACCCGGCCCCTAAGTAGGTAGACTGGTCTACCTACTTAGCTGAACCGGAGGAACCGTCGTGGCTCTACCTGAAGGCCCGTCAACAACCAGGCGGCCCGCGCGCGCATCGCTCCTCGAGGCTGCGGCCCGGCTCTTCTATTCCGACGGCGTGGCGGCCACGGGGATCGACTCCATCACCGCGGCGGCAGGGGTTGCCAAGAAGAGCCTGTACAACAACTTCGCGTCCAAGGCGGACCTGGTGGCGGCCTATCTGGCCGCCCGCCATGAGGAATGGCTCGCGCTGTACCGGGAGCGGGTTGCGGCGGCGGCTCCTCCGCAGGACCGTGTCCTGGCTGTGTTCGACGCCTACATCGACCATGCGAATTTCGCCTATGAGCACGGTTTCAGGGGGTGCGGCCTGCTCAATGCTGCCGCGGAGCTGCCGGCGGGCGCTCCCGGAAGGCAGGCCGTGCGGGAACACAAGGAAGAAGTGGAGGGTCTCCTGCTCGCGCACGTGGCGGAACTGCTGCCAGGGCGCGACGGGATGGCGGCCGGGGTGGCCCGGCATCTGGCGTTCCTGCTCGAGGGTTCCATGGCCAGGGCCGGCCTTGAAGGCGAAGACCGTTGCCTGCACGAAGCCCGGGCGATCGCTGCCCGGATGCTCGAGGCGCTGTGAAAGCGGTGTTCGGCCGGTTGAACGGACCGCTCCTGGGCGCTGTTTTTGTCGTGGCCGCCTCCACGCTGTGGGGCACCACCGGAACTGTGGCCACATTCGCGCCGTCCGTGAGCCCACTGGCAATCGGCGCGGTGGCCATGGGGGTGGGCGGACTGCTGCAGGCGCTGTACGCGTTGCAGCCGATCGCGAGCCACTGGGTCAGCCTTCGGTGCCGGTGGCTGCTGGTCTCGCTCGGGGCGGCCGCGGTGGCGGTGTACCCTCTTGCGTTCTACAGCTCCATGCACCTATCCGGCGTTGCGCTTGGAACGGTGGTCTCGATCGGCTCGGCCCCCCTGGCGTCGGCGGTCATCGAGCGGCTGGCTGACAGTAAAGAGCTGACCCGGCGCTGGATGCTCGGCGCGCTGATCGGGGTGGCGGGCGCCGGACTCCTGTGTTTTGCCGGTAACAGTGCGCAGCGGCCGGGCGCCCTTGCCGAATCCTGGGCGGTCCCGGTGGGAATCGCGCTGGGCCTCGTGGCCGGCCTGACCTACGCGCTGTACTCGTGGGCGGCCCATCGCCTGATCAGCGTAGGCGTATCGTCCCGAGCCTCCATGGGCGCGGTGTTCGGCCTGGGCGGGGTGCTCCTGATGCCGGTGCTCGCGGTGACCGGACGGCCGCTGCTTGAGTCCTGGAGCAATTTCACGGTGGGGGCCTATATGGCGCTTGTCCCGATGTTCGCGGGCTACGTCCTGTTCGGTTGGGGATTGGCGCGCGTCCGGGCGAGTACCGCAACGGGCCTGTCCCTCATGGAAACCGTTGTGGCCGCCGTGTTGGCAGTTGTTGTCGTGGGGGAGCGGCTGCCTGTGCTGGGCTGGCTCGGCGTCGCGATGGTGCTGGCGAGCCTGTTCGTCCTGGCTCCCCGCCGGGTGAGAACTGAGGCCCGTTCAACCGCAGCCCGGTAAAACCCCGGTCCCGGAGGGATGCACGCCACCACAGTGGGCGAATAGCTGGCGCGCGGAACGGCGTGCCAGCATGTTACGAGCATGTTTCCAACACATTTCCAACATGTTAACTGCAATGGCAAAATGCGCCCGCTAATTTCTCAAGGGGATTTCCGCAAATGGCTGGCCTGCACGAATCAGCCGACGTATTTTTGTTATGAGAAGGAATGCAGGTGACTGGCATCGCGGAGGCGAAGCTCGAAGCGGAACAGCCCTTACAGTTCAACGGCCAGGCTTTGTGAAAGGAACGGAAATGACACGCGAGGAAGCCTTCGCAAGATGCACCTCGGACTCGTATGTCGAGTTCTACGGCGGTCGATGGCTCGTCGTGCCGTTCGCCCAGGTGGAGCAGCCGGCGTTCTTCGTTTGCTCGCCGGAGACGCTCCGCAGGAGCTAGCCAGGAATTTCATGAGGTTATTTTCAGAGGGGTATTTATTAGGGACAATAAGGCGCCCTGCCCCTGCATTTCCGTTGATCCGGTGTATTTCCGGAAATTAGCCGGCCCCGGCCAGCCACGTCGGGAACTGCTGCAATATATTGATCCGCAGGCGCCCGATGGGACGTTCAGGCTGCCCGCTGACCTTCGAAACCTGCAATTTCGAACCCGTGTGTGGCGCTAAAGACGCCGATGCTCTCCGGTGAGCAAACGAAGAACTCCGGTTGCTCAACCGGTGCGAACGGAACGACGAGCCACCGGCCGCCGTAAAACTCGACATAGGAGTCCGGGGGGCACCGTGCGTAAGCTTCTTCCCGAGTCATGGTCTTTCCTTTCAATGAGAACGTGAACCAGATGTTGCTGGTGCTTTCTGCGTGATATCCATGATTCCGAAACCAACGGGCAGGGGTAACGCCGTTTTCTGACGGTTCTAACTACCCTTTCGAATAGGGCCCGATCGGACGCCCCGCCACCAACGTGGGCGCCCAGCCTGCCAAGCCTCAAAACAAACAGGGCCGGCGGAGAAACCGCCGGCCCTGTCCAAATGCCATGAAGGACTAGGAACGCAGGAAGAACGTGGCGGCCGGCCGCTCGTCCTTGCCCACCTTGGCCACCGCCAGGGCGCCCTGCCGAAGCACGAGGTAGGAACCCGGGATATCGACTGATTCGAAGGACGTTCCAGCGGTGTCCGAAAGGCCGCCCCGACTGAGGAAGGCCGACGACGACCCCTCCGTGGCCGCTATTGTCACCGCTGACCCCTGCAACCGGAGATAGCGGCCCTTGGCCAGGACGGGCTCGATGATCACTGAGTTCTTCTTGGCGTAGCCGGGCGCGATGCGGAACTGGGATGACCCCAGTGCGGGGGAGGCGGCGGCGGTGACGGTGACGCCGTCGTGCGCAAGGAAGCTGCCCGGGCCCGAGGCGGGCTCCAGGCGGACCGGCAGTTCGCCGTCGCCCACCGGTACGCCGAAGTTCGGCGTACCGTCCGCGTTCCAGTACAGCCGCTGGACCCGGGCGTGCCGGTTGGGGTCGTAGAGCGGGTCGCCGGTGATGCTGCGGTAGGAGCGTGCGTGGTAGACGAGCACGTCGTTGCCGGCCTCGTCAACGGTGAACGAATTGTGGCCGGGCCCGTACTGCTTCGAGCCCTCGTTGGTGGTGAAGACAGGGGTCGGCGTTTTGGTCCACGAGGCCGCATTGAGCAGGTCGGCAGCTGCGTCTGCGGTGAGCAGACCCATGCAGTAGTTGGCGTCGGTGGCACTGGCGGAGAAGGTCACAAAGATGCGGCCGTTCCGCTTGATCACTGCGGCGCCTTCGTTCACCTTGTAGCCCCTGGTCTCCCAGTCCAGGGTCGGAACGGCAATGCGGACCGGCGTGCTGGAGAGCGTGGACGGTGACGACATGGAAGCGATGTACAGGCTGGAGTTCACGCCCGTGTCGCTCTGCGCCCACAGCAAGTAGCGCGTGCCCTGGTGCTCGAACGTGGTCGCATCAAGGGAAAAAGTGTCGGCATGCGTGTAGACCCGGGCTGGCGGTCCCCAGACGGCGGTGGCGGGATCGGCGTCGTCGGTGGAAATCACGTAGATCCGCACCCGGAAGACGTCGCTGCTGTCGCCCGCGGCGAAGTAGATGTGCCACTGGCCGTCGAAGTGGTGCAGTTCCGGTGCCCAGATGTGGCCACCCATGGTTCCGGAGGCGGGCCGCGTCCAGACCACAGCTTCCGAGGCAGTACCCAACCCGGAGATGGTGGGGGAGGAGCGCACGATGATGCGGTTGTACTCGGGCACGGAACCGGTGAAGTAGTACTTGCCGTCCGTGTGCTTCATCAGCCACGGGTCCGCCCGCTGCGGCACCACCGGGTTGATCAGCGGAGCAGGACCGACGGCGGCGGCAGCGGCGGGCGCCGCCACCAGGGCCCCGCCTCCGGCGCCCGCGACGGCGAAGGCTGCGGCTGCGGCGGTTCCGGTGCCAAGGAAGGACCGGCGGGAGAACCGGCGGTTGAGGGAATCATTCATGCTGAAAAGTCCTTTCGACGTGCGGGAGACGTGCGGGAGACGTGCGTGAGGTGACGTGCGGGAAGTGCGGGACGGGTAAAAGTCAGCTTGTTTTCCGGGCGAAGAGCCGCTGGAGCAGGATGAAGACGAGCAGCAGGCCGCCGATGACGATCTTGGTCCACCAGGAGCTGAGGGTGCCGTCGTAGGCGATGAAGGTCTGGACGATACCGAGCACCAGCACGCCGACGACGGATCCCAGGACGTAGCCGGTGCCGCCGGTCAGCAGGGTGCCGCCGATGACCACCGCCGCGATGGCGTCCAGTTCCATGCCCTGGGCTGCGAGGCTGTAGCCGGAGAGGCTGTAGAAGGAGAACAGGATGCCGGCGACGGCGGAGCAGAGGCCGCTGAGGGAGTAGACCAGGATCTTGGTGCGCTTAACGGGCAGGCCCATCAGCATGGCGGAGTGTTCGTTGCCGCCGATGGCGTAGACGGTCCGGCCGAAGCGGGTGTGGTGCAGGATGAAGAAGGCGATGGCCACGATGGCGAGGGCCAGGATGACGCCGGGGGAGACGAAGAGGTCGCCGGGGAGCGGGATCTGCGCCTGTGCCATGCCGGTGAAGAACCCCTCGGTGACGGGGATCGAGTCGAGGCTGATGACGTAGCAGAGGCCGCGGGCCAGGAACATGCCGGCCAGGGTCACGATGAACGGCTGAATGTCGAAGTACTGGATGATCAGGCCCATCAGCAGCCCGAGCCCGCCGCCGATGATGAGCACCAGGACGATGACGGCCCCTGCGTTCCAGCCCTGTTGCAGGAGCGTGGCGCTCACCATCATGGACAGTGCGACGACGGCCCCGACGGACAGGTCGATCCCGCCGGTGAGGATCACGAACGTCATCCCGACGGCGAGGACGATGAGGAAGGTGTTGTCGATGAAGAGGTTCAGGAAGACCTGGCCGGAGAGGAAGCTCGGGTACATCCCGGCGCCCACGGCGAACATGGCGATGAACAGGCCCACCGTGGCCAGGGTCGGCGCGTAGCGGGCACCGCCGCGCAGGCGGCCGCGCGCCGGCGACGGCTTCTTGAGGGGCAGGGGCGTGAGCGTGGACAGCGGGGACATTAGACGGCCACCTTTTCCTTTGCGGCTTCTTTTGCGGCGGGCTTGGGTGCTGCCTTGAGGCTGCTGAGCAGGTTCCGTGCCTTGGGCGCCTGCAGGAGGCAAACGGTGATGACCACGAGCGCCTTGAACACCAGGGTCACCTCCGGCGGGATCCCCAGGGTGTAGACGGTGGTGGTCAGTGTCTGGATGATGAAGGCCCCGACGACGGTTCCCACCAGGGTGTACCGGCCCCCTGCCAGTGAGGTGCCGCCGATGACCACGGCCAGGATGGCGTCCATTTCGATGTACAGCCCGGCGTTGTTGGCGTCGGCCGCCGTGACGTTCGAGCTGATCATCAGGCCGGCAATCGCGGCGCAAACGGCGCTGAAGACGTAGACGATCCAGATTATGTTCCGCGACCGGAGTCCGGCCAGGCGGCTGGCGACGGGGTTGATGCCCACCGCCTCGATCAGCGTTCCCAGCGCGGTGCGGCGGGTGAGGACGGCGGCCAGGACGAAGACGGCGGCGGTGATCAGGATGGAGATCGGCAGGGTGAACAGGTAGCCGGCGCCGATGGATTTGTAGTGGTCATTGGACACCGAGATGATCTGGCCGCCGGTGATGAGCTGGGCGATGCCGCGGCCGGCCGTCATGAGCACCAGGGTGGCGATGATCGGCTGCACGCCGATGGTGGAGACCAGGAAGCCGTTCCAGACGCCCAGGGCAAGGCCGGCGACGACGGCGATAAGTACCGCCATGGCCGCCGTCACCGGGGACCCGGGGTCGGGGGACGCGGCGATGTAGGCGCACGAGGCGGCGCCGGCGATCGCCACCACTGCGCCGACCGAGAGGTCGATGCCGCGGGTGGCGATGACGAGGGTCATGCCGAGTGCGATGAGGATGGTGGGGGCGCCGTTGCGCATGATGTCGATGAGGCTGCCGTAGAGGTGGCCGTCCTGCATCCGCAGGCCCAGGAAGTCTGGCCGGAAGATCTGGTTGAGCAGCAGCAGCGCTGCCAGGGCGATCACCGGCCACGCAAGGCGGTGTTTCAGAAGGGATTTCACTGGTTACCTCCGGCGATGACCGTCATGACGTCTTCCACGGAGACGCCGTCGTTGTTGAGTTCGGCGACCATCGCCCTGTCCTTGATGACGGCGATGCGGTCGCTCACGCGCAGGACTTCCTCGAGCTCGGAGGAAATGAAGAGGATGGACATGCCGTCTGCCGCGAGCTGGCTGACGAGTTTCTGGATCTGGGTCTTGGCTCCGATGTCGATCCCGCGGGTGGGCTCGTCAAGAATCAGGAGTTCGGGACGGGTGACCAGCCAGCGGGCCAGGAGCACCTTTTGCTGGTTGCCGCCGCTGAGGTTCCGGATGAGCGCGTCGGGGTTGGCCGGGCGGATGTCGAGGGCCTTGATGTACTCGGCCACGAGCTCGTCCTGGACCTTGCGGGGGATGCGGCGTGCCCAGCCCTTGCTGGCCTGCATGGCCAGGACCAAGTTGTCGCGGACGGTGAGGTCGCCAATGAGGCCCTCCTCCTTACGGTCCTCCGAGCAGAATCCGATCCGCTTGTCGATGGCGGTGCGCGGGGAGCGGATTTTCTGGCCCGCGCCCTTGATTTTGATGGAGCCTTCGTCGGCCTTGTCGGCGCCGAAGAAGAGCCGGGCAATTTCGGTCCGGCCGGCGCCGAGGAGGCCCGCCAGGCCGACGACCTCGCCGGGATGGATGGCCAGGTCCACGTTGGACACCGACCCCTTCCTGCCGAGCCCTTTGGCTTCGATGAACGGGGTCACGCCGGCGCCGGTCCTGGCGGGCGTACGGGCGTGGGCCTGGTCCAGTTCGGCGAGGGCTTCCATGTCCTTGCCGATCATCTTGGAGATGAGGCTCATCCGGGAGAGGTCCCGGGTCAGGTACTCGCCCACGAGCTTGCCGTTGCGCAGGACCGTCATGCGGTCGGAGATCTCGTAGACCTGTTCCAGGAAGTGGGACACGAACAGGATGGCAACGCCCCGGTCGCGGAGGTCCCTGATGACGCGGAAGAGCTGGCTGACCTCGTCAGCGTCCAGGCTTGAGGTCGGTTCGTCCAGGATCAGGACCTTGGCGTTGATCTCCACCGAGCGGGCGATGGCGATCAGCTGCTGGACCGCGATGGAGTGCGTGGACAGCAGCGAGCCAGGATCGATGTGGTCCAGCTGCAGCTCGGCCAGCACCTCGCGCGTCCTGGTCCGCACGCCCTTCCAGTCGATGGATCCGCGTCGGCGCGGCTCGCGGCCCAGCAGGACGTTTTCCTCAACGGTGAGGTTGGGGCAGAGGTTGACTTCCTGGTAGACCGTGCTGATGCCTGCCGCCTGGGACTCCCCGGGGGATGAGAACCGCTTCGGCTCGCCCAGCACCGTGATGGCGCCGGCGTCGATGGTGTACACGCCGGTCAGGGCCTTGATCAGCGTTGACTTGCCGGCACCGTTCTCGCCCATCAGGGCGTGGACCTCACCCTGGAAGAGCCGGAAGTCGACGCCGTCGAGCGCCTTAACCCCTGGGAATCCAATAGCTATGCCGGTCATCTCGACGACCGGAACGATTTCGTTCATCCTCGTGTCTTTCCTGTGATTGGTGTGCCGTGGGGCGGCGGGGAACCCCCCCCCCCCGGGCGGTCAGGGGGGCCCCCGCCCCGTAAGGGCGGCGGGGAACCAACAGCGAGGGCGGCGGAAAC